>CANGVZ010000216.1 GCA_947457285.1 Flavobacteriales bacterium
AAAGCCACCGAAGAACGATATGCGTTATTCAAACCTTTCAAAGAGCAACAAGTGTATTCGTATGATGCACGAAAAGGCACCAAGGGTGGCAGCGAGTTTTTAGAACTCGGCTATCTGCGCCCCGATTTGATTTTGAAAGACTTGGTGAAGATCGCCCATCCAGAGTTGTTGCCTACGTATGAATTGTATTTTCACAATAGGTTGGAGTAAAGTAGTAATCAGTATTTGTTAAACGGTAATCAGTAGGCATCTACTGATTTCCGTTTAACAATAATTACTACTCATCGATTCAGCTTCCTCAAATACACATTGCCATACTTTGACTCAAAATGATATCCCGGACCATTGCCAAGTTGAGCAGAGACGAGCGTATGAAAATCTTCTTCCTCCTTTCCAGAAAACGGATGATTAAGATTAGAGTAGATTTGTCCATAGTTGGTTTCTGCCTTTAGTTCGCCTGTTTTGGATTCACTCAACGAAGCATCAATGCCTCCGTAGGTTGCGTCTACCACGAGTGGACCATTGAATCCGTTTATTTCTACCATTCCATAGACTGATTCAATCTTTGTATCGATTTCCTTAGGCACTTTAATCTCCAACACAATATCCATATCTACTCCCTCTGAGTAAAACTTATAATTATTGTGATTACCTGGATCATAGTCTCGCAAGGCAGATTTATTTTTAAACGTCATCTTTTTTCCATCCCTCATTACTGTAATTCTATGTGGAAGGTTTTTCAGGTTTACAATCTCCGATTCAATCACAAGTGTATTCCCCTTAATTGAAGAAGAAAGCTGGAAGGCCTCATCATGCTCACCGGCATTGATACTTACGGTGCCCTGAATTGAAACTTCATTCTTCTCCCACGTGCTTACTTTTATCAGTTCAGGATAATCGAATTGAAATCGGATTGTTTGACCAGCTTGAACAGGATATGTTTTGTTGACGGGTGTTTGTGCGACTATTATCCTAGCAAGGCAACACAACGCTATTAATACAATGGCTCTCATTTTTTCCGTAGATAGACTTTACCATAATCCGAACGGATGTCGATACCCATTCCACCTCCATTGATCTTGCCATTGACTTTATCGCTGTAGCGAACCATGTCCCCATCCTTGTCAATTTCAATTTTAAATTCTGGCGCGACAAAGATTTCTCCATACGAAGTCGAAAGCTTCAAATTTGCTTTCGTAGATGAAGGTAGCGTCACATCAACATATCCATGGATGGACACCAGAGACAATGGGCCTTTTACATTTTGACTAAAGTTTGCTTCAATATGACCGTGAATCACTTTTGCAGTTACCGGTCCGGTAATATTCTCCATTTCTACACTATTGTAATGGGCGGATATCTCAATTTCATTTTCGAGGTTTTTAAACACAGCCTCTCCTCCATATTGTGAAGAATGTTCATACGAAACAATCACACCCTTCGGCACCAAAATTTTGATTTCTGGCGAGTTCATCTTTTTTAGCTGGTAAACCTCCACCACGTTTCCCTTATCAGCTACGTTTATTCCCAGGCCGGTGTTGTCATCCAGTCCTGAACTATTGATGGCTCGCAGCCCTTTGGCGCGGTCGTCTTCGTCTCTATCGTGATCGCGAGAAGAGAAAATGATCTCATTTCCGTTATACCCCTCCACGATAACACGACCCAAATGAATTTCCAGCCGTCCCCTACTTTTCGCCAATTTAAAATCCTGTGCGGAGGCTACACATATAGCCGCCACCATTATTCCGATTATTAATATGATCTTTTTCATTTCAGTTGTTTTTAATTTTTTACGTTTCCTTTTTTACACTGAGACACCAAGGCACTCAGCATTCCATTTTTTGTTTAAGAGAGTTTTAATAAACCTGAGTAAGCTTCATCTTTTACCGCCTTTATGGATTCTTTATCTCTTGTAATCCGATCCAGTTCTTGGATCACTGATTTTTCTTTCATCTCAATCATTAAGCGAATCAGACTGATTTGCACAACAGGGTCTTTTTGTTTTGCGAGAGATGAGATGAGTGCCGTGCGTACGTGCGCTTGTTGATGAAACTTACTTAACGCTTCAAGCGCTGCCAAACGCACATTGGTATTAGGATCTTCATCCATCGTTTTTAAAAGGGCATTTACAATCTCATCATCCGGCTGTTCGATTTGGTATGAGGCTGCCACCCCTAACATTCGCTGACTGGCCGATTGTGGATTAGTCATCATCGCCATCATTATTCGCTTGGTAGAATCCATCTCCTCGCGAAGGCGAGCGATTTCCCTTTGTTGCTCATAATTCTTGTTGACCCAAAATAATATGACAACGCTTGCGATCAGGAAAACAAAACCTGCCGCAATACGTAAAACCATTGGCTGAAAGAAAATTTGCCTCCCTTGGTTCGAATTCAAAATTTCCTGCTGAAGAGATTTTTCAAAATTCGATTTTAGGGTGGAAGTAGGCTCAAGTGTTGAGGTCCGATCTATATTGCTCATCAATTGTTTCAACTGATCATATAGCAACGCAGCGCTTTCATTTTCCGCGATCTCTTTTTCCACAATGATTCTTTCTTCTTCTGAAAGTTTCCCATCGATGTAATCTATCAGTAAGCCTTCTAATTTTTCAGTTTTCATAATCAATTCGATTTCTCTAATTCGAAATAATGCTCTCTCAGCTTTCCAATCGCGCGATGCACTTTTACCTTAATATTGGCCACTGTGGTATCAAGCATCACGGCCACCTCTTCGTACTTCAAATGCTGAAAGCGCGTGAGTACCAGCAATTCGCGTTGTTCTTCATCTAATCTAGCCATTGACCGTTGGAGAAGTTCTTCGCGTTCATCTTGCCATTTGCTTTCTTCACTCTCAACCATTGTATCGCCCATCTTTTCTATATTCAAAAGACCCTTCTTGTTTTTATTTGCCTGATAATGATCAGAGAAAATATTTCGTGCCAGTTGGTAAATCCAGGGCATAAACTTGTTCCCTTCCCGGTAGCTACCTCGGTATTTGATCATTCGCAGAAAAACATTTTGGGTCAGGTCTTCGGCCATGTCTCGATCCATGGTCATCCTGACTAAAAAATTAAAAATCCGTTGATGATAACGCTCAAACAAGACAGCCGCCTGTGGGAGATCTCCGTTTTTCACAGCTTCCATTACTTGTTCGTCCGTTGGCAGCACTTCAGCAGGTTTCAATTTTCAATTTAATTACAAGAAGGTATCCAAAAGGTTACAATCAACTAACAAATTGTTTAACTGAGGTTTGAGAAAATAAAGCAAAAAACAAACAAAAAGACCAAATAATAGATTGGGTAGCCCTTTCCTGTTCGTCTTGCTGATTTGGGAGGTTTCCTTCCTTAAAAAATTCGTATTATCGTATAACTTTGTTTGTTGATATTTTAATGATCGATTCTTTTATGAAACGCACTTTACGACTAGCTCTTCTTCTACTTCTGATTTCAGCGCTACAGCCGGCAAACGGGCAAGTGGCCATTGGCACGGGCGCAACGGCTCCCACACCTAACCCAAATGCTGTTCTCTTGCTGGTAGGCAATGGCGCCAACCAGGGATTGATAATTCCTTCTGTTACCAGCTTGTCAGGCTTTGGTTCGGCCGGAATGGTCGTTTATAATTCCACCAGCAACACGGTTCATTACCACAATGGCA
The DNA here is from genome assembly GCA_947457285.1 of Flavobacteriales bacterium. Classification (GTDB taxonomy): domain Bacteria; phylum Bacteroidota; class Bacteroidia; order Flavobacteriales_D; family Sanyastnellaceae; genus JAIXWP01. The sequence continues at coordinate 3,654 of CANGVZ010000216.1, forward strand.
CGGCCTGGAATCAAGTTGGCGCAGGCGGAAGCGGCACCCAGGGCATTCAAATTTCGGGAAACACCGTGTCGCTAACGGCAACTCCAAACGCAGGTTTTGGCTTGTCTAGCCCTGCACCGACAGCAACGGGACAACTGTTGGTCTGGAATGGAACTGGTTGGGAATCTACACCCGCGCCCACGACAAACGGGCAAACTTTAAGCTGGAATCAAACAACGGGAAAATGGACAATTGGCACAGGAGCCACGGTTGCAACACTTAGCGGAGATGTGCAGGGCGCAAGCAACAGCACCACGATTGCCAATACAGCCGGCAACAACATTGCCATAGCACTCAACAATGCAGCCACAACAAATAGAATTCTGGAATCACCATCACCCCCAGCGGCACAAACAATCAAGTGCTCACTACTGTGGCAGGTGTAACTCAATGGGCTAACGCTACGGGAGGCACCCTCCCTTCGTTGTCCGCCAACCAGCTTTTATCAAATAATGGAAGCAACACCGGCATCAACGTAAGCGGTGACCTTGGGCTCTCCGTTTCTGGAACTACCGGAACATTTACAATAGCTAACAATGCCATTAATACAGCTAAAATAATCAACGGGGCAGTTACCGTTGCCAAAATTGGAACAGCAGGATTACCAGATGCTAACCGCGTATTAACAACCGATGCCAGCGGTGTACCACAATGGACCATTGCTGCCGGAGGCGGAGACATGTTGAAAAGCACCTACGACCCCACCAATATCAACGGAAGTGCCTTCAACCTTTCTAATCATACCGGACAAATCTCTACAACACAGATTACCGATGCCAACGTAACCAACGCCAAATTGGACAAAAGCGCAATCCCATTAAGTGGCTTTGCGGCTCCAACCGTGGCCGTGGATTTTGGTGCTCAAAGAATAATCAACCTAGCTGCTCCAACGGCCGCCACTGACGCAACCACGAAAGCCTATGTAGATTTAGCGGATGCCGCGAAGTTGAACGCGACCATTTTAACTACTTCAGGCGATATTCTCTACAATGATGGTACTTCCACCACCCGTTTACCAAGAGGTGCCATTGGTAATGTCTTGCAGTCTACCGCTACTGGCATTCAATGGGCCCCGGGGGGTGGATCTGGCGAAGCGAACACAGCCTCCAATACAGGCCTCGGTGGGGTGGGTGTTTTCGATCAAAAGACCGGAGTGAATCTGGAGTTGAGAAATATAAATGCTGCGTCAAATAGAATAGGCGTGGCACTGGATGCTGCGAACAATGAAATTGACATTGATGTAAATGAAGCCAATTTATCTATCGCAACTACTCAACTTACTGGCCAATTGGGTGTAGCGAATGGAGGTACTGGGGCTTCAACTTTGCCACTAAATTCAGTTTTGTTAGGCAATGGTACTGGCGCCATTTCCGCT
>CANGVZ010000217.1 GCA_947457285.1 Flavobacteriales bacterium
AAGCGTTTCGCGCAATGAATATGGTATAGAAAAAGGAACATTTTGGAATGAAGAAGGAAGTCTTTTAGCTTTTTACCAAAAAGATGAAAGAAATGTAACGATGTATCCTTTGATTGATTACAAGAAGATGCCTGCAGAAGTTAAAAACATTCGCTATCCTATGGCGGGCGGTCGCAGCGAGATCATCAAGGTAGGCGTTTTTGAAGTGACTACTAAAAAAACTGTTTATCTTGAAATAGAAAAGGAGCTCAGCGACTCTTACTACGCCACCAATCTTGCATGGAGTCCTGACAATACCGTTTACATCATTTGGCTAAGCAGAAAGACAGATGAAATGAAGTTGATTGCTTTCGACCCCCGCACAGGAAAGCAGCGCGCCACCTTGATTACAGAAACAGATAATCGCTGGGTAGAACCGTCGAAGCCAATTATTTTCGTTCCAAATGCACCCAATCAATTCTTGTGGTATAGCCAGAAAGATGGCTATCATCGCTGGTACAAATACGATACTTCAGGAAAACTTCTCGCGAGCATGAAGACAGAATTTGAATTGACAGACTTCATTGGATTTGATGCTAAAGGTGAATTCGGATATGCGATGGGTACCGGTTCTAACGCAACTGAAATGCACGGTTTCCGCATTCGCATCGCGGATATGTTTACCGAACAAATCACACGCATGCCAGGTGTGCATCGAATCAGCGTAAGTGGTTCAGGTAAATTCTTTATTGATCAATACAGCAATATTCAAACACCCAATCGCATTGATATTATTGGTCTTGGAGGAAAAATTGCCGCCAATCTTTTGAATGCTCCTGATCCTTTTGCCAATAAAACTATTGGAACAACGGAGATATTCACCATCACCAACAAAGCCAGCATTCCGCTTTTCTGTCGTCTTATAAAACCTTCTAATTTTGATCCAAATAAAAAGTATCCGGTTGTTGTTTATGTTTACAATGGCCCACACGTGCAGTTGGTAACGAATAGTTTCCTCGGTGGTGCCTCTTTGTGGATGCATTATTTAGCCGAACAAGGTTATCTTGTTTTCACCCTCGACGGCCGCGGCAGTCAGCATCGCGGAAAGGAATTCGAACAGAGCATTCACAGAAATCTCGGCACTGTAGAAGTAGATGACCAAATAGCAGGAGTCGAATGGCTCAAGAAACAATCCTATGTTGACGCTAATCGCCTGGGTGTGCATGGCTGGAGTTATGGTGGTTTTATGACCACCTCGCTTATGCTTAAGCACCCAGATGTATTCAAAGCGGGCGTGGCTGGCGGACCTGTGATTGACTGGAACCTCTATGAGGTGATGTACACTGAGCGCTACATGGATACTCCAAAAGAAAATCCTGATGGCTATAAAAACGCCGATTTGACCCAATATGTGAAAAACCTCAAGGGTAAATTGCTCATGATCCACGGCACAGACGACGATGTGGTGGTGATGCAGCATAACATGAAATTCATGACTGCATGCATTGACAATCGCGTGCAGGTAGACTTTTTTGCTTACCCCGCACACGCTCACAATGTGCGCGGCAAAGACCGTGTGCATTTGATGCAAAAAGTCATCGATTATCTAATTGCCAACATCTGACATTGACCACAAGCAAAACCTTATATTTGCCCGAAATACCTCAAAAAAAATGAGCACAGAAACAACAGAATTGCGCAGCACAGCATTATCTCATATACACATCGGACTTGGAGCCAAAATGGTTCCGTTTGCGGGTTACAATATGCCCGTTCAATATTCAGGATTAATTGATGAGCACCACTGCGTGCGCCAAAATGTTGGAGTGTTCGACGTTAGCCACATGGGCGAATTCTGGGTGCGTGGAGAGCGAGCTTTGGACTTTTTACAATACATGACCTCTAATGATGTCAGCAAACTTTACGATGGTAAAGTGCAATACAGCTGCATGCCGAACGACAAGGGCGGTATTGTTGATGACCTTTTGGTTTATAAAGTAAATGACACTACATATCTTTTGGTAGTGAATGCCAGCAATATCGAAAAGGACTGGAATTGGTTGAGTGCTAAAGCTGCTGAATACGGCGTGGAAATGGAAGACCGCAGCGATGCTACTTCCCTACTCGCGATTCAAGGACCTAACGCAACTGCAGTTTTGCAAAAGCTCACCTCCATGGAACTCGGTTCGATGGAATATTATACGTTCCAAATGGGCACGTTTGCTGGATTTGAAAATATCATTGTTTCTACAACTGGATATACCGGTGCAGGTGGCTATGAAGTTTACTTCCCGAATGAATGTGCTGAGGAAATTTGGAATAAAATTTTTGAAGCAGGAAAAGAATTAGGCATTAAGCCAATCGGTCTCGGTGCGAGAGATACCCTTCGTTTGGAAATGGGATTCTGCCTTTATGGAAATGACATCGATGACACTACGAGTCCTATTGAAGCCGGTTTAGGTTGGATTACGAAATTCACCAAGACCTTTATGAATGGAGACTATATCAAAGGACATAAAGAAAATGGCACCGCACGTCGTCTGGTGGGTTTTGAAATGATCGACAAGGGCATTCCACGCCACGGCTACGAAATTGTAGACGCGAATCAAAACGTAATCGGCGTTGTGACCAGCGGCACACAATCACCATCGCTCAATAAGGCTATTGGTATGGGATACGTTCCAACCGCTCTCGCAAAACCAGGCAACGAAATATTTATCAGCGTGCGTGGCAAAGCCCTCAAAGCAATTACGACTAGCATTCCGTTTTACAAAGCATAACCGCGCGCATGGTTCCATTGTCTGAAAGAAAATTGGTAGAGGTTTGCTACACTCCAGGGCAATACCATCTCTACAAAGAAAACTTTGACATCGTCGTAGTAATCGATGTATTGCGCGCCACAAGCGCCATCACCAGCGCCTTGCACCACGGTGTCGAAAAAATCATTCCCGTGAGTTCGGTAGAAGAGGCACGCGCTTATCAAAGCCAAGGCTATATCGCCGCTGCAGAGCGCGATGGACAAGTGGTAGAGGGATTTCCATTCGGAAACTCACCCTATGCTTTCATGGATCCAGCTTTAAAGGGAAAGACAGTAGTGCTCACAACTACCAATGGCACCAAGGCGATTCAATATGCATCAGACCGACCAACGGTTGTGATTGGATGTCTAAATAATCTCGACGCCCTTTGCAAGTGGCTCATTGAACAACATCGCAACACCTTGATCCTTGCCTCGGGTTGGAAGGATAAAGTCAATCTTGAAGATACCATTTGTGGTGGTGCTATCGCTGATATCCTACTCGACTCGCGCAAGTTCCGCGCAGACGAAGACAGCACAGTGGCAGCGAAGTTTATCTATCGCAGTGCAAAAGAACATCTTTGGAGTTTCCTTCGCTCATCATCGCATCGCAGAAGATTGGTGAAATTAAATATTCAAAAAGACGTCAAGTATTGCCTCACATTGAATACCGTTGACACCATTCCTATTTTAGAAAATGGCTATTTGGTAAAACTCCAGCCAGTGGAAGCAGAATGAGATATGCGCTCGTCATATCATTCTTTTTTTTAGCCTCGCTCACACCGAAGAAGCCCGCGTTTGATCCTTGTGAAAGTCCTATGAACTGGGGATTTTACGGACACAAGCGCATTAATGAACTAGCGATATATACCTTACCTGAGGAGATGTTTGGTTTTTATAAAGCCAACATGGATTTTATCATCGAACACGCTGTTGATCCTGACAAGCGGAGATATGGCGTAAAAGGTGAAGCCGAGTGCCATTATATAGATATGGATAAGTATTGTTTTGGTGTGCCTGGTTGTGATCCATTTGAGAATGTGCCCAAGCGTTGGGATGATGCCGTTGCAAAATACACGGAAGACAGTCTCCGGGCACATGGGATCGTGCCGTGGCACGTAAACCTCATGGTATATAAGCTTACCAAAGCCTTCAAAGAAGAAAATCTCACTCGAATCCTACACCTTAGCGCCGAGTTGGGACATTACATTGGAGATGCCCACGTACCGCTTCATACCACTAGCAATTACAACGGTCAAAAAACCAATCAGCGCGGTATTCATGGATTTTGGGAATCGCGTTTGCCAGAACTCTATGACAATCAGTATGATTTTTTTGTAGGAAAATCAGAGTACATCTCTGCGCCGCTGGATCATATCTGGTCAAAAATCCGCCAGAGTTACAGCGCTGTAGATAGTGTATTATTATTCGAACAAAAGCTAAATGCTGAATTCCCTTCGGATCAAAAATATACCTATGAAGTAAGAGGTCAGGCTCAACTGAAAGTCTATAGCGAAGAATACAGCAGCACTTATCATAATATGCTCATGGGCCAAGTAGAGCGTCGCATGAAATCTGCCGTTATCACCATAGGAAGTTATTGGTACACGGCTTGGGTAAACGCGGGAATGCCCGATTTGAGCAAGTTTATATCAAAGTCAAATCTCACGGAGGGCTTCGATCCCGAACTCGGTTCAGGCAAAGCAGATTCGCTGAGAATTCGCGAACACGAATAAGCCAGGAGGCCCGCTCAGGTCTGCTTTTTAAATATTCATACCAAACAATTGCAACTTTATACCTGCTGCTCCCGTAACAAGGTGCGTTGACAATTTTAGTGATGAAAAAGATCTACTCGACCCTATTGATCTTTTGCATTTCGAGTTTTGTCTTCGCACAAACCCCTCAAGTAATGTTTTACGGCTATGTAGGACAGGGCCAGTTAGAGGAAGAAGATGCGGGGAAAAAAAAGAAAGCAAAAGCACCGCCCAAACTCAAAGAAGTAAATGTCTTTGTGTACTCAGGCGATTCAGTTATTCAGTCAAATAAAGTTCGTGAAACAGGCTTTTACGCGGCTTTGCTGCCCAAGGGCGAAGTGTACCATGTCGTTTTTGAAAAGGAAGGATACTTCTGCAAAAGTTTCGAAATCGACTGCCGTGAGATTGAATATCCACACGACGATGCTGCAATCAAATGCATGACAGACGTCACCCTCTTCCCGATGGTGGAAGACTCCGACTTGCTCAATCTGTGTAAGGTTCCCTATGCCAAAGCA
>CANGVZ010000218.1 GCA_947457285.1 Flavobacteriales bacterium
AAAAGTTTACATATTGTTGATTACTCTGATTTCGCTGGTTTGTACAGATCCCTAATGACGAGGTAGGCTCCCAGGTATATGGCAGTGAATATACTCGCATATATAAAGGGCTTATTATTCGATTGCGTCTGGAGCTCATTAGTGGCCAGCGACATAAAACGAAGTTGCAAACGATGTGAAATGTACCAGCTTAAGGCAAACCACACCGGCGCCAACGCTAAATAAATAATCGTAAATCTCTTTGTAATCATGTGTTCAATTATTAATTCGCAATTCTGAATTCTGAATTCAGAATTGCCATTCCCATTCCCATTCCCGTTCTTGTTCTTGTTCTGGTTCTGGTTCTTGTTCTCGTTCCCGTTCTCTACTTCGGATACACGATCACAGGAACCTTTGTCGTAAACGTCAATTCAGCCGATTTGCTCGGTAGAAATAAACTCTCAAAGAAACCTTTGTTCCTTTTTGTAAACATTACAATAAGGTGTGGTTTGTTGTCTCTTACATAACGGTCCACCTTCTCAACAAGAGAGAGGTTGATGTTGTTCTCTTCAACGGTGAGTCGGGCTCCCGCGAATAAATCGGTAGCAAGGACTTTAGCTGCCTTGTCTAATTCAAATTTTTCTAAATCTACCATCGAGAAGTGTAATATCTCCACAGATGCTCTAAGTGCATTGTTGAGTTTTACTACTTGCGTCATTTCTTTTTTAATGTTCTCGAGGTCGCTGAGATAGGTGAGTTTTGTAAGGTCTTTCAATTTTGCATCACTAGGCACCGCGCACACTGGGATAGGGGAATTGTTCACCAAATATTCCGTATGCGTACCCATGAGCTTTCTCAAGATTCCAGCTCCCTTAGTAGCGATACAAATGAAATTTACTTTATTCTTTTTGGCAGCATCAATAATCGCCTTTTCGGTGGAAAGCGAATTCTCAATGAGGTATTTCACCTTTACTTTTTTATCAAGATGTTTTGCTATTGTTTTACCTACAAAAGCTTGAAGCTCGGAAGTTATTCTCTTTATTTCCGTGTCAAGATATTTTTTAAAATGCCCATCACTCCATGAAGTTGGTTTCATCACCTGAACAGCATGATAAAACGTGATTTCTGAGCCAGCTTCTTTATTTGCCAGTAATGAAGCAAATTTTATAGCCGATTTTGAATTGGATGAGAAGTCAGTGGTGACAAGAAGTTTCATGATCGAAAATTTTATTTATAACGTGAATACAGAGCCAAGATAAGTTTGAATCACTCTACAATTGGGCTTTTGACAAAAATTAGGTGATAAGTTGATTTTTCTCAGATACGATTGCCAAAAATCGATGAACCGATTCTTATCATCGTGCTTCCTTTATCGACTGCCAGGGGCCAATCTCCGCTCATCCCCATGCTCAATTCTACGAATTCGCTATGATCCTTGAACAATCCAGTTTTGAGTTCGTCAAAGATGTTTTTTAACGTATTGAATTCACTTTCTATCTGGAGCTGATTTTGAACGAATGAGGCCATTCCCATCACTCCGCATATTCGAATATGCTTGAATTCACCGAATGGAATGGCGTTCAGAACTTCCTTATACGTATCGAGTTGAAATCCGAATTTACTTTCTTCGTCAGCGATGTGAAACTGAAGCAAACAATTGATTACGCGTGCGTTCTTTTCTGCTTGCTTATCAATTTCACGAAGTAATTTTTCGCTGTCTACTGCGTGGATATAACTAACAAATGGTGCAATGTTTTTTACTTTGTTGGTTTGAAGATGACCAATAAAATGCCATTCGATATCCGAGGGGAGCAAAGGAGATTTTTCAACCAATTCCTGAACATAATTCTCTCCGAAAGCCCGCTGTCCAGCATCATAGGCTGCTTGGAGAAGTTCAATTGGTTTTGTTTTGGATACTGCTATAATTTTTACTCTGCTAGGTACCGCTCTTCTCAGTTCTGCTAAATTCTTTGCAATATTCATTTTTAATTAAAGCTAGATTCTTCACTCACTGGTTTCATAAACAACCAATCCGCTTCTAAGTTTTGGTTCTACGTAAGTACTTTTGGGCGGCATGGTCCCATGGTTATCTGCAATATTTTTCAGCTCGGATATTCCAACTGGAAAAAGTCCAAAACCGGCTTTGAATTTATTCTTGTCAACCGCATGCTTCAATCCTTCCATTCCTTTTGGTCCGTCTAGGAAGGAAATGCGTTTGTCTTTTCTGAGATCTTTAATATTCAAAATGGGCCCCAGGATTAAGTCGCTTAAAACTTGGGCATCTAAATCATCTGTGTGCACTTTGACGGTTAGTGTGTACCAGAGTTTATCCATGTACAAACTAAATTCTCCTTTTTGAACAGGCTTATAATTATTAGGTGCAAGGTTTACATAAAAATCTTTTTCGAGTGCCTTCAGGAATTCTTTTTCGGTAAGTCCGTTGAGGTCTTTCACGAGTCGATTGAATTCAAAAATGCGCACGGTATTTTCATCTAGAATGTATCCTAGAAAATAATTCCAAGGTTCATCACCCTTACCATTGCGCTCTCTATTGCGCTTTTTACAGAGGCTTGCGCTCGAGGCACTTCGGTGATGTCCGTCTGCAATGTAGAGTGCATCAATTTGTGAAAAAACGATTTGAATGGTTTCTACATCTTTTACATCGTCAATAACCCACAGTTGGTGGCGATCCTTATTGGTGGTTGTGAAATCATATTCTGGACGGAGCGACAGATAACGCGCATAGATTTTTTCCAACTCATTGCTTCGTGGAGACATGAGCAACACAGGCTCCGCGTTGATATCAGTGATATCCAGATAGGTGGTAAACGTTTCCTCTCTTTTGGAAAGCGTTTGCTCATGAATTTTTATATTTCCATTTAAGTAATCTTCTACAGATACTGCCGCGATGATTCCAGTGAATGGATGGCCGTTTTTTATTTGTCGATAGATATAAAAAGAATTTTTTGGGTCTTTAATCAGAATGTCTTCATGTTTGAAGTCAGCGTATTTTTTGCGGACCAACTCAAATCTTTCAACTGGCGAAGCGGTTTTATGGAGTTTCGAACTCCCCATGTCGGGATGGATGATATGCAGAAAGCTATATGGGTTTTCATATAGTTTAGAGCGCAATTGTGGACGCGTATAACTTACATAGCTTCTTGAAGCAACCAAGTGCGCTTTGTCAGCCGGTGGCCTCACACCCTTGAATGGTACAACTTTCGCCATTGATTAGAGTTTCATTATCTCTTTCACACGTTCAGCAATCTCGAGTCCAATACGTTCCTGAGCTTCATTGGTAGAAGCTCCGATGTGAGGTGTGGAGAGAATTCCTTTTTGCGAAAGCAATTGAACGTTTGGTTTAGGTTCACCTACAAAAACATCCAATGCAGCAGCTCCCACATGACCGGCGTTTATGCTGTTCATCAATGCTGATTCATCAATCACTCCACCGCGTGAAGTATTAATAAGAATGACACCTTTTTTACATTTTGCTAATTCTTGTTCTCCCAAAACAGCAGCTCCATTGGCTTGCTTTGGCACGTGCAATGAAATGAAATCGGATTGAGAAAGTATGGTATCCATATCAACCATGGGCACCTTTACCTCTACCGCCCCATGACCTTCGATGTGAAGCGTCACTGGTGCATCGGAAGGAAACATGTCGAAGGCGATTACCTTCATACCACAACCTAGCGCATAGGATGCGAGTGATCGTCCGATACGACCGAATCCAACAATACCAATCGTTTTTCCTCTTAGCTCAATTCCTTTTGCATATTTTTTTTTGAGCGCTTCAAACTCCTCTCCGCCTTTTGAAGGCATGTGAGTGCCAGCATCGTAAATGCCACGGCTCGCAGCAAACATGAGCGACATTACTAATTCTGCCACGCTTTGGCTGCTGGATGCAGGCGTATTGAAGACAGCCACACCTTTAGAGCGTGCATATTCAGCGTCGATGTTGTCGATACCTACACCACCGCGTCCAATGAACTTGAGGTTTGGACAGGCGTCAATCAAGTCTTTGCGAGCAGTGGTCGCGCTGCGAACCAAAAGCCCGATGATGTTTTCGCTATTAATTGCGTTGGCCAATTGGTCTTGTGCTACTTTTTCTGTAATCACAGTAAATCCCAACGCTTCCAATGCTTTCTTACCACCGGCATCAATGCCATCATTCGCAAGAATCTTCATAGTTGTAAATGTTCTATATTCTGAATTCGGAATTGTATTTCTTATCCTTTTGTTTTTTCGAACTCCTTCATTACGTCTACAAGCACTTGCACACTTTCGATAGGAAGTGCATTGTACATGCTTGCGCGGTAGCCGCCTACAGAGCGGTGTCCAGCGATGCCGCTGATACCTGCATCTTTCCACATCTTGTCGAACTCTGCAGCCGCCGAGTCATCTACGAGAGTGAAAGTCGCATTCATCCAAGAGCGTGCTTCTGGCACAGCGTGACCTTTGAAGAGCGGATTTCTGTCGAGCTCCGAGTAGAATAACTTTTGTTTTGCGTCATTGTGTTTTTCCATACCCTCCAATCCGCCATTGGCCTTGATCCAACGCAGTGTGAGCATACTTGTGTATATGGCAAAAACAGGTGGCGTATTGTACATGGAGTCCTTGTCAATATGTGCGGCAAGATCTAGATAAACAGGGAGTTTGCGTCCGGTTTGACCAAGTACGTTTTTGTCAACGATGTACATCACGGTACCAGCGGGCCCCATATTCTTTTGTGCGCCTGCATAGATGAGAGCGAATTCGGAGGCATTGAATTTCCTTGAAAAAATATCACTGCTCATATCGCAAACCATTGGGATGCCTGACTTTGGGAATTGGTGGTATTGTGTTCCGAAAATGGTGTTGTTCGAAGTGATGTGCAAATAATCTGCGTCGCCAGGAACATCGAAGTTTGGGATATAGCTGTGATTTTTGTCAGAGCTATCACCAATCACATCTACATTTCCGATGAGTTTAGCTTCTTTGATAGCGCCAGTGGCCCAAACACCAGTGTTGACATAGGCAGCCTTGCCACCTTCTTTGAGAAGGTTGATTGCCGTGGTG
>CANGVZ010000219.1 GCA_947457285.1 Flavobacteriales bacterium
AGAATGCACGGATAGAGGTGATGGGGGTGCGGAGCTCGTGAGTAACGGTGGAAAGAAAGTCATCCTTCAATTGATCATTTTCCTTGAGCTTGTAGTTGAGTTCTGCGAGCTCATCCAAGGCTTCCTTCAATTCATTGGACTTTCTGGTCAGTTCTCGGTTGGTGGACAATATTTGTTGAGATTCTTTTAAAATAGAAACCACCTCGTCAATTCGAATTTCTTCTTCATCTACAATTGATGACATCATCATGCGTGCCGAGGCGCTGCCAATTACCCCACCGAGCAAACGTTCGGCATACGCAATGATGCGGGGATCCGCTTGCTGCGAAGGATCGCTGATGTCGATGTCGTATTTTTTTGCAAAAAGCCTAATCACTTGTCGCGAGCGTTCTTCTCCGAAAAACTGTGATAAGGTTTTTTGAATATCGGGCAAACTAGCTTTGCCTTTCAGTACCACAGTACTTTCATAAATAGCAGAGTATTTAAAAATATCTACGAATACTTCGCTTTGATTTTTTTCGATGACATTTTGTTTGGTGTAAAAGCTCACCACGATATAGGCTACGATATTGAACAAGATGCTCCAAAACATTGCATGGGCAATAGGGCTAAACCCTTCAAGGCCGAACAGCGCGGAAGGACGAAGGAAGCTCAACCCAAAAGGACCGTTTTCTATTATCGAAATTCCGATCGGATTTTCAATCGTAAATGAGGGAATCACCAGCGTATAAAACCAAATGATGAAACCTGTGAGAATACCTGCCACAGCTCCTGCCTTTGTTCCTTTTTTCCAAAAAATGCCACCAATGAGTGCCGGCGCAAATTGAGCTACACTCACAAAAGAAATCAATCCAATACTCACCAAACTGTAATACTGCTTGAGTTGATGATAATACAAGTAAGCGAGGACAAGTACAAGTATAATTGAGAAACGTCGACTCCATAAAGTGAGGGAGCTAACTCTATGTTGGAAGTTTGATTTTAATTTTTCATTTTGTACAATGAGAGGAATGAAGAGGTTGTTTGAAAACATTGTACTCAATGCCATAGTTTCTACGATGATCATACCAGTAGCGGCGCTGATTCCTCCAATAAATATGATGAGTGACAACACATTTTGTCCGTAATGCATTGGAATTTGCAGTAGGTAGTAATCAGGGTTTGCAGATTGATTTTGAAAAATGAGAAGTCCTGCAATCGCCACGGGCAGCACGAATAGATTGATCAATAGAAGGTAGCCAGGAAAAACCCACATCGATGTTTTGATATGATTCTCATTGGTGTTTTCTACCACAGATACTTGAAATTGACGTGGCAATAATATAAATGCCAATCCGCTGAGCACTGTTATCCAAAACCATTCACGATAGCCAGTTTGTTCAGGCATTACAAGTAGGTCTGTAGTTTTGGGATTTTCAAGAGCTTGCTGGAACAGATCTCCGAAACCGTTAAAAATGCCGTAGGTAACGAAGATCCCGATCGCGAGGAATGCAAGAAGTTTTACGATGGATTCAAAAGCTATAGCTGCCATCATTCCTTCATGACGCTCTTGCGTTTCGATGCGGCGAGCACCAAACAATACCGTAAATACCGCCATTACAATTAATACAATCAAACCTGTATCTGAAAAGTAAGGGTTGAATGATGAGGTGAAATAATTGTTAGTGATAATGTTGAAACTCTCACTGATGGCTTTCAATTGAAGTGAGATATAAGGAATAATTCCAATAAAGCAGAATATGGTAACAATACTTCCGAGCGAAATATTCTTACCATAGCGCGATGAGATAAAGTCTGCGAGCGTTGTGATACGTTGCACTTGACTGATGCGAATCATCTTGCGCAAGATGAACCACCAAAGAGGCGCGAGTAGAGTAGGGCCAATATATACTGCCAGAAAATCAATTCCATCGCGCGAAGCTTTGCCTACGCTACCATAATAGGTCCACGCTGTACAGTACACACCGAGCGATAGCGAATAGATCCATGCTTTATTGATGAAGCGTTTTGGACTGCCTGCTCTTTGAAATCGAAAGGCAATGAAAAACAATAAAGTGAGGTAGACTATGGCTGATATGACTACGATCCACGGATTCATCTACTTTATTTTTTAGAAAGTTTATAAAGTAAAAAAATCAAGATCGCCCAAACAGTGAAGACATAAAAATAAAGGAGCGGAAAACCAAGCACAAGTGATTTTTTATTGGCAGTTTCGAGCATAGGTATATTGAGCAATACCGCTGCGGCGATGGCCAATGCAATCAACTTCTGTCTGGAATTCCGCTCTTTCATTTCATGTTTTATTTATCATCAAGGTCGTAATATCCCTTGACCGAATAATATCCGAAGATCATAAACCCGATGGCAATGGGAATAAAGATACCGATAATTATTGACCACTGCAAAACGTCATTAGAGGTGCTGGTGGGTAATGCATTCTTTTTTACGGCTTCATAAATAAGGAAGCCTAGAACAGCTGGTCCGGTTACAAACCAGAGAATACCAAGGAGTCTTTTTATTGCGTTCATGGTGTTAAAGCTTAATTGTGAATGTATTCATTTTCATCGTCGCGTACGTTTTCATCTACTTTATTGGATAGATAAAGTGTACCAATTACAAGACATATCGCTGCTACGGCAATGGGATACCACAATCCTGCGAGCGGCGTTCCTGCCGGATTTTCTGGAGTTTTGGTGTATTCAATAATCAAGGTGCTGATGAATGGTACCAATCCTCCAAAGACGCCATTACCAATGTGATATGGCAATGACATAGAAGTGTATCGAATGCGTGTGGGGAACAATTCAACCAAGAATGCAGCGATTGGCCCGTATACCATTGTTACAAAGAGTACTTGAACAAAAATCAAAAAGATGATAGTCCAGTAATCTCCGCTGCCTACATTCTTTTCGATTTTCACAACAGGCTTCAAAGCTCCTTTGCCAGATGCAACATACAATGAGTCTGAAATTGTCTCTGTGAATTTCGCACCGTCAGTAAAATGGCGCACCGTCACTGTTTTGATCAATGAATCCACATTGTTGGAAGCAAGTGTTGCTGTGCGCACTACTTCTTTCTGTTCTACAATTTCAGTTTTATTTTTATCACTGGTAATGTCAAGGAAGTGTTGATAGATCGGACGATAAGCGATGATTCCTAAAAACATACCTGTCATCATAATCCACTTTCTTCCCACGCGGTCGCTAAGTGCGCCGAAAACAACGAAGAATGGAGTGGCAAATGCGATGGCCCAAAGTAGGATGGTGCGTGATTGTCCGAAGTCGATTTTACAAACGTTTTCGATGAATGATTGCGCATAGAATTGTCCGGTGTACCAAATTACCCCCTGGCCCATTACAGCTCCAAAGAGTGCGAGTAATACCATTTTGAGATTGTCTCTTTTTGTAAAACTCTCCTTTAGTGGGTTGGTAGAAGTTTTTCCTTCTGCCTTTAGTTTTGAAAACAAAGGCGATTCATTCATCTTCAATCGGATGTAGATGGAAAGGATCACGAGTGCTGCACTCACTAGAAATGGGATTCTCCAACCCCATTCATTAAAAGCTGCCACACCCATGGTTTGACGTGTGATGAGAATCACACCGAGCGATACGAAAAGCCCAAGAGTAGCAGTGGTTTGAATCCAGCTCGTGTAGAATCCACGTTTTGCTGCAGGTGAGTGTTCGGCCACATAAGTAGCAGCACCGCCATATTCTCCTCCTAATGCAAGACCTTGAATGAGGCGAAGGAGTAGGACGAGTAGAGGAGCAGCCACGCCGATGCTTTTGTAATTTGGAATTAATCCAATGGCAAAGGTTGAACCGCCCATAAGCACGAGCGTTAGAAGGAAGGTGTACTTGCGACCTACGATATCGCCTAAACGACCGAATACAAGCGCTCCAAACGGGCGTACAATGAATCCTGCCGCGAATATCGCCAAGGTAGAAAGCAGAGCTGCGCTGCCCTTGTCTTCAGGAAAAAACTGCATCGAGATGATAGTAGCCAAACTACCGAAGATGTAGAAGTCGTACCACTCAATGAGTGTACCTACGGATGAAGCGGTAATGACGCTCCAAATCCCTTTATTATGTTTTGCTTCTGCTGACATGATGAATTATTTTTTAGTAATGAATTATAGATACACTTGAAATTGAACAGTGATTTCTGGTTTATAGGTGACGCTGAAGTCAGGCTGTTTGAGTTGGCTGAAATCAGGGCGATGTCTATAGTTTAAAGTGATTTTAGCATGATGACCTTCTAGGAAGATGTTTGCTCCAGCGTCTATGATGCGCACTCCGTGTTCATCTCCTTCCGCATCTTTTACACCTTCAAAGGTGGACATTGTGAATGCAGTGTATGGTTGTAATTTGAATTTGGTTGAAATGCTTTTGGGTAAAAGAAAACCGACTTCACCATGAAGGATATTTCCAGTACCGATAAGCGGCACTGCATTACCGCGATAGCTTGATACGCCTTCACCAGCGGCATTTCCTGATGCTGGATTCATGATGCCTATGGAACGAACGAAGTTTGGTCCAAAGTCATAGATGTAGTTGACGATATAAGTGGTGAGTGCTGTTCCTTTTTCTTTGTTGATTGGAATATCAAGGAAAGCATCAACAGCAAAAAGATTTTGATCATGGAAGAGTAAGGAGTCGTTGCCTGTCCATGTCTCTTTTTTGCTCCACATTGCGTCATTGTTGAGCGAGAAGCCCGCACCGATATTGAATACCTTCTTTGAACCTACATACGTTCCAACAGTGAATGGAAGTACGTTCGATTCTTGATCAAAGAATTGATAGTTCAAGTACCCTGCATAAATCTTGTTTACATTGAGTGGGCTATAGTTGGCAGTGCCGACAGTAAGCGCGCGATTGGTATTGGTGAGAAAAGGTTCGCTTACATGCAATCGATAGTCTAGTTTGCCAACTTTACCTTTAGCGTATAGACCAATATAACGTGCAAATTGATCGGTGGCCTCGATGTTTGACCAGTTAAAAATCGGAGCATCTATTGCGAGAAAGTTGAGCGTCGAAGC
>CANGVZ010000220.1 GCA_947457285.1 Flavobacteriales bacterium
ACCGATGGTTTGGCTCGCACCATTCTCGGCAGGGATTTGAATTTTATCGGAGATATAATCGAATTGTAACAGGATTTTGAATAAAATCAGATTGACTAATACCGCTAATATGGCTGATATTGAGAGGGCTAGGGCCCATTTCTTGAATCGTTCACTCATGCAGCGATATTAACAAAAAATCCGCCCGAAGGCGGATTTTATTATTAACGATTTTGAAGTTCTTCCAGAGCATCTTGCATTACTTGCGGATCCCAAAGTGCATCCCATCCAAACATCATTACAAACCAAACTGTGGATAGAAGTGAGAGCACACTCAATACTAAACCGATGATGGCACAAATATTTCCAGCTTTGAGGTTTGAGTATGATGAAGCTGTGTATGCTTGTGGATTGGCGAGGTACAACGCTTTGTCCTTGTTGTATAATACAATTGCGATGATTGCCATCGCTAAACTTGCCACATTGATACAGCAGCACATAGGGATAGAGGTGATGCCGAGCACCAAGACGGTGGTCGCATTGGGCAACTTGATTTGAGGGTTTTGTTCTAATTCCATATTCGATTGAAGTTTAGTGTCACAATGGTACACCAATTTTTGAATGATAGCCTAAAGATTTCTATCAGTGGTTATTTTTCGTGATTAACCGAAAACCTCGCCTGTATACCACTTTCGGATATAATTCACAAAGGTGATAATGGTAGAAAAAACAAAGACTACTGTCAGGATTCTCGCCCCGTGCTTAAAGTCAACCTTCAAATGTATCATCAAGAAGATGATCATAAATAACATCGGTATCGCCGCCGGATGCATTTGAATACTACCTTCCAAATCACCCTCCAACAATTTGATGACTGCTCGCTGCAACCCGCAGCCAGGACAATCAATGCCTGTTGCTGATTTGAGCGGACAACTTATCATATGATCCTTAAGCCACTCGGTAAATTCCATTGATTCAAATTAATTTAAAATTATCATGCAATCTTAACAAATGGTTCATATTAACTGAACACTGAGATGGTTGATTTGCGCCGTCGAAAATAACCAAAACCATTTTGTCAGAAAATTTTGGACATCTCGAGCAGGAACTTGCTCACTTCACAAGAGCTATAGGGCACCCCGCCCGTGTAGCCGTTTTGCTTGCAATCGCAAAGCAAAAGAAAGAAGTGGAAGGCGAGGTGATTGATGTCCCACCTCTTTCAAAATCTACCGTGATTCAACATCTGCTCGAACTTAAAAGAGCTGGCTTGATAAATGGCCGCATTTTCGGTACAAAATCAAAATATTGGATCGACGAAGAAAAATTCGAGCGATTCAAAACCTTATTCTCAGAATTCATCCAATCTGTGGAAGCGGAGCAAGAAAAACAATTGCGCTCTTAACATTGAGTTAATCGGATTCTAATGTAAGTATAACCTTCTGCTAATAATCTTCTAGTCACAAGGTTTTTTCTTCGCACCGAAATTAATTAACCAGTAAATCATTTTTAACATGAAAAAAATCCTACGTAACATTTTTGCATTGATGTTGGCAGGTATCAGCACCGCTGCTGTGGCCGCTGACATTACTGTAACAGACAATGGAACAGGTACAGGAACGATCACTTGGACAAGCGACAACGTTTATATCCTTGATGGTTTCGTATTTGTTAACTCAGGGCAAACACTCACTATCGAAGCAGGTACCGTAATTAAAGGTATGCCGGGTACAGGTGCTGAGGCATCTGCATTGGTTGTGGCAAGAGGTGGTCGCATCATTGCAAACGGAACTGCATCTGCTCCTATCATTATGACTTTCGAAGGTGACGCACTCGATGGATCTACTCCTTATAATACAGTAGGCCAATGGGGAGGCCTTATCATTTTGGGTAATGCCGGTTTGAATTCAACTCCAGGCGAAACTCAAATTGAAGGTATTCCAGAGATTGAACCAAGAGGTATCTACGGTGGAAACAATGACGCGGATGATTCAGGTATCCTTCGTTACGTTTCTGTTCGTCACGGTGGTACTGATATCGGCGCTGGTAACGAAATCAATGGAATCACCTTCGGTGGTGTTGGAAGCAACACTATCGTAGAACATGTTGAAGTATTTTCAACTGCTGACGATGGATTCGAATTCTTTGGCGGAACAGTAAATGTAAAATGGGCTAGCGCTGCTTTCTGCGGTGACGACTCATTCGACTATGATGAAGGATGGAGAGGAAAAGGTCAATTCTGGTTCACAGTGCAAGATCCTTCAGATCTTTCAACTGGCGACCGTGGTGGAGAACACGATGGTGGAACTGAGCCAGAAGACGGAACTCCATATGCAATTCCAACCATTTATAACGCTACTTATATCGGTCAGGGAATCGCTGCAAACAATAGAGCTCTTACAATTCGCGACAATGCAGGTGGTAAATACTATAATGGAATTTTCGCTAATTGGGCTAGAGGTGTTGATGTTGAAAATCTAGCTTCAGGCCAAGATTCTTACAACCGTTTCTTAGAAGGTGATTTTGTAATGAGCGGAAACGTATTCCAAGATGTAGTGGCTGATGGCGATCTTTGCGCTGGTCAAACTGCTACAGGAGCGCAACTCTTCAGAATCACTATGGGTACAGGTTGGGCTAGCCCAGCAGACTCTACAGCTGCATTGACTGAATCTGCCGCTTCATTTGCCGCTTCATTTGCCGCTAATGGCAACATGGCTGCTGAAACCGGTATTGAGTATAACTTCACAGAGGCTGGTGGATTGAATCCAGTGCCTAACGTAAACTATAGCGGAGCTACTCCAGCAACTGATTCATGGTTCACCGCAGCAACCTACAAAGGAGCATTTGATCCAGGAGCTGACAACTGGTTGAACAACTGGTCTGCAATCAGCAATTATGGCTTCATGACTCCAACCTACGCTTGCGGTCAAACAATTATCGTTTCTGATAGCGGTAGTGGTGTTGGCACAACAACTTGGAGAGCTTGCAACACCTATGTTCTTGATGGTTTTGTATTCGTTAATGATGGTCAGTGTTTGACCATTGAACCAGGCACGGTGATCAAAGGTCAGCCTGGTACTGGTGCCGAAGCATCTGCTCTTGTAGTAGCTCGTGGAGGTAAGATTTACGCTGAAGGTAACGCTAACCGTCCTATCATCTTCACATTTGAAGGTGACCCATTGGATGGTTCTGTTCCTTATACTACTGCTGGTCAGTGGGGTGGTGTATTGATTTTGGGTAATGCTGGTCTCAACTCTACACCAGGTGAAACACAAATCGAAGGTATTCCTGAAACAGAGCCAAGAGGTATCTACGGTGGCGACAACGACGAAGATAACTCTGGTATTTTGAAATATATCTCTATCCGTCACGGTGGTACTGATATCGGTGCTGGTAATGAAATCAACGGTCTTACTCTAGGTGGAGTTGGTAGCGCTACTATTATTGACTTCGTTGAAGTGGTTTCAAATGCAGATGACGGTATCGAATTCTTTGGTGGTACTGTTAATGCACGTCACTGTGTAACTGCATATTGCGGAGATGACTCTTTCGACTATGATGAAGGTTGGAGAGGTAAGGGTCAGTTCTGGTTTACGATTCAAGATGCAAATACTGCAGCTGAAACAGGCGACCGTGGTGGCGAACACGATGGTGGAACTGAGCCAGAAGATGGAACTCCTTATGCTACGCCTGTAATTGCAAACGCAACTTACATGGGTCAAGGAATTGCAGCGAATAACAGAGCATTAACCTTCCGTGATAATGCTGGTGGTCAATATCACAACTCTATTTTCTACAACTGGGGTCGTGGTGTAGATATCGAAAACCTCGCTTCTGGTGAAGATAGCTATGCACGTTTTGAAACTGGAGAATTGGCTTTGGCTGGCAACTGTTTCTATAACGTACGTGTGGAAGGAAGCGGTGCTACAGCGAGCCAATTGTTTACCATCACTATGGGTACAGGTTGGGCTTCGGCAGCCGATTCTACTGCTGCATTGACAGCAAGTGCTGCTGCTTTCGCAGATTCTTTCGCAGCAAATGGTAACGAAACAGGAAACCCTGGTGTTGCTTATGATTTTTCAGGTGATGTTCCACAAATTTCACCAGCTCCTCTAAACAACACTGTAGCTTCTTCAACATTGGAAGACAGCTGGTTTATCCCAACAACATATAAGGGTGCATTTGCAAACGATGCGGCTTGTACAGGAAACACTTGGTTGGACAACTGGTCTTACCTAGCTACTAATGGTCACATTGCTTGTGTAGAAATCAGTGTAGAAGAACTTGAAGTAGTGGCGAAGGAAGCTATTCGTTTCATGCCAAATCCAACCAATGGTATGGTAGCATTTAACACTACCGAAACATTGAACAATGCGCGCATTGAAATCTACTCAATCACTGGAAAGTTGGTGTACGAGCAAGCCTCTGTAAGCCAAGCTGCTAATAGCAGAATCGAGTTGAACTTGACTGAACTTTCAGACGGGTTCTACACGGTGAGAGTGGTGAATGGTGGTGCAATTACAACAGGAAAAGTTGTGGTAAAACACTAGGATATTAGATTCTAAAATCTTGAATAGGCATCCCTCGGGGTGCCTATTCTTTTTTTTATCATAAAACAGAATTAACGCTAACCTAACATTAGCCGTCGAGTTTTGCACTCAAATTAAAGCAAATAAAATGCGCCACTATTTTACCTGTTTGATTCTATTATTATCAAGTACTTATGCATTCTCCCAAAGTGCTTTGAGAGGCCAGATTTCGGATGTTGAGACAGGAGAGTTGCTCTATGGAGTTATTGTAACCCTAGAGTCAAATCCGCTCAAAGGTGCTACTTCCGATCTTGATGGTAACTATTCCATAGAAAAATTGGAGTCAGGCAAGCAAAAATTTGTATTTAGAATGACTTCATATCAAACCGATACCATCGAAGTTGATATTAAGCCCAATCAAGTTACTATCTATAATCATATCCTATCTCCGGTGGGTTTTGGTTTGAAAACCGTGGAGATTGTTGCCAAAGCAAATACATCTGCCAAC
>CANGVZ010000221.1 GCA_947457285.1 Flavobacteriales bacterium
CCTTGTTCCTTGTTCCCTTGTTCCCCTGTTCTTTGTTCCTCTATCCCTTGTTCCTTGTTCCCCTGTTCCCCTGTTCTTTGTTCCTCTATCCCTTGTTCCTTGTTCCCCTGTTCCCCTGTTCTTTGTTCCTCTATCCCTTGTTCCTTGTTCCCTTGTTCCTCTGTTCTTTGTTCTTGTTCCCGTTCCCCCGTTATATATTGGTACAAGGTCTTTCTGTCCAGCGCATAGACCGCAGCTTTTTGAAGCTGATCAGCAAAGCGGTGATCGTTTTTCTCTTGATAAAGTTTGGCTAAAAGAATCTGGGCAGCGGTAAAATAAGGATACATCTCACGCACATTCTCCAATTCCTGTATGGAGATTCCATCCCTCAAACGAGGATTTTCTATGGCGCTATATATGAGATTTCTATCCATGATTACCAGTTACCCACACTTGCATTATAAATTTCCTGCAACAATTGATCATTTATCTCAGTCCAGAGTCTCTCTTCTACAGTCAATAAATCAGAGGCAGCATCAAAGTCCGCAAATTTCGAGAAGGTTTTGTCAAAACTCAAATCTGGCTCAAGAGTATTGGTGTATTTTACTTTAATCGTTATGCTCAGCCTGTTTAATGACGCAGTTTCATTACCTTGAATTGCAACTGGTGCCACCCGATATTCGGTGATAAACCCTTCGTATCGCAAATCACCATTGCTTTCAGCAATTTTCAAAGGGCTTTGACTTAAAAGTAAATCTTTCAAACTCTCTGTCAAACGTTGCGCATAAATTGGGCTAGCCAAAGCCGTTTGCGATTTAAATAAATCCACAGAAAATGTAGAGGCGCCGCTAAACTGACCGCCAGACAAGGAATAACGCACAGTGCATGAGGCGAGCAGTGCAAACGAGAATATGTATATGACAAACCGCCTCATCTATTTAGCTAGATTGTATTCTTTTATTTTTCTATACAATGTCCTTTCACTAATTCCCAGCTCCTGCGCGGCATACTTGCGTTTATTTTTATGCTTCTGAAGTGCCTTTTTGATAAGGTCTTTCTCACTGTCCGTTAGACTGAGCGATTCCTCAACTTCTTCATGAGAGGTATGCTGCACATTCACTTCAGCAGGCCTACTTTGAGGCAAATGAATAACGCTATTTGTAATAGGTGGATTATATTCCGTGTGTGTATGTTCTATGGTAGTTTCTTCTTGGAATACACGATCGAATAGCGCAGCATTCTCTTGACTTGGTACAAAACTTCCGCCGCTCTGAATCATTCCAAGCACAAGTTTCTTTAGATCTTGCAGATCGCTCTTCATGTCGAAGAGCACTTTGTATAAAATTTCGCGCTCGGTGAAATCTTGTCCTCCTCCATTTTTACCAAGCACCATAGGTTTGCTATTAAAACTGTCTGATGGTAAATACTTGGTCAATGATTGAGCTGTAATGTCGCGGTCTTGCTCGAGAACGCTCATTTGCTCGGTAATATTTTTTAATTGCCTCACATTGCCTGGCCAATTGTAGGATGTCATCAACTGAATCGCGTCTGGAGTGAGTTGAAGGGGAGGCATTTTATATTTTTCTGAAAAATCAGTAGTGAATTTTTTGAATAACAATTCAATATCACCGCGTCTTTCTCGGAGTGCTGGCATGTTGATGGGAACCTGATTGAGACGGTAGTAAAGGTCTTCTCTAAATTTACCTTGTTGCAGTGCGCTGCTAAAGTCTACGTTGGTAGCGGCTACTACACGAACATTCGTTTTTATGACTTTCGAAGAACCAACACGGATGATTTCTCCTGTTTCAAGAACGCGCAAAAGTCTTACTTGCGTTCCTAGTGGAAGCTCCGCTACTTCATCAAGAAAGATGGTTCCGCCATTTGCTTCTTCAAAATAACCTTTACGTGCCTCGTGTGCTCCAGTAAAACTTCCTTTTTCATGACCAAACAACTCACTGTCTATTGTCCCTTCGGGAATTGCTCCACAGTTCACAGCGATGTATGGTCCGTGCTTGCGCGCGCTCAGCTGGTGAATGATTTTTGGAATCACTTCTTTACCGACACCGCTTTCTCCATTAATTAAAACAGATATATTCGTGGGGGCGACCTGCACTGCCACGTCTAGAGCGCGATTGAGAAGGGGTGAATTCCCGATAATCTCAAAACGTTGTTTTACTGATTGAATGTCCATAGTGATTTGGGGCTACGAATATACTGACGAACTGTCAGTGTTCGAGCCTAAAAACATGTTAAGGTAAAATTAGTTTTGCGCTGCAATGACCCTTGGATACACGGCAGTGATTTCTCCAAGAAGGGTAACGGCGGTACAATCGTTTACCAAAACATCCACATAGTCGCCAGGTTTAGCGTCCCCTTTTGGGAAGATCGCCACCACGTTTTGACTAATGCGGCCTTGATAGTGTTGATCTGATTTTTTGGAAGTGCCTTCTACCAATACGCGATGTACTTGACCGACATAAGTTTTCGTGCGAATCGCGCTGCATTCCATTTGTACATCAATGATCTCTTTTAATCTTCTTCCCTTTATCTCTTCGGGAACATCATCTTCATACTTTCTTTCTGCCAGCGTTTTCGGGCGCTCGCTATATTTGAACATGTAGGCGAGGTCGTATTGCACTTCTTTCATCAATGAGATCGTATCTTGATGCTGCTCTTCGGTTTCCCCACAAAATCCTGAAATGATATCTGTGCTAATCGCAGCGTCTGGAAGGATGCGTTTGATAGCGTCGATGCGCTGGAGATACCATTCCCTGCTGTAGCCACGGTTCATGCGTTTCAACACTTCAGAGTTTCCACTTTGCACCGGCAGGTGGATGTAGTTGCAGATGTTCTCATATTTTGCCATCACATGCAAGACATCGTCAGTCATGTCTTTGGGGTGACTCGTTGAAAAACGCACTCTTAAATCTGGCGACACAAGTGCCACCATTTCCATGAGCTGTGCAAAATTTACGGTAGGTTCGTCGGGATTAACGATTTCACCTTTGTTGGTGATGTTCCACTTATAACTATCAACATTTTGGCCGAGCAAGGTCACCTCTCTGTAGCCTATATTGAATAAGTCTTGTGCTTCTTTTACAATGCTCTTTGGATCGCGACTGCGCTCACGCCCTCTTGTAAATGGTACTACGCAGAATGAACACATATTATCACATCCCCGCATGATCGAAATGAAGGCTGTGATTCCGTTGCTATTCAAACGGACAGGCGTAATTTCCGCATATGTTTCCTCACGGCTCAATAAGACGTTCACAGCCTTTTGGCCCGTGTCAACCTGATCTATAAGATTGGGTAGATCGCGATAAGCATCAGGTCCAACCACCAGGTCTACGAGTTTTTCTTCCTCAAGAAGTTTTTCTCTAAGGCGCTCGGCCATGCAGCCAAGCACGCCAACAACCATTTCTGGTTTTCTCTTTTTTATGGAGCGAAAATAGTCGAGACGGCCACGAACGCGTTGCTCGGCATTATCACGGATGGCGCACGTGTTCAAAAGAATTAAGTCTGCCTCTTCGGGATCCCGGGTGGTCGAGAAACCTGCCTCGGAAAGAATGGAAGCTACAATTTCACTGTCAGAAAAATTCATCTGACAGCCATAGCTTTCGAGTAATAATTTGCGTCCTACAACTTGAGTAGGAGTATCAATCATCAAGTATTCGCCTTGACGATTTTCGTCGATTGTTTTTTCTTCCACAGTGTTTGGCTGTTTTGAAATAATTTATTTGGGGCGCAAATATAGCATTTTCAAACCTTTTGAGGGTGATTTTGAATATCGAATAGAATATGGATTGTTATGCAAATGGTTGTTCGGATTCAAATCCGTCTATTTTTGCCCCGACCATACATAATTATTTTTGTCATTAAAGACAACAGAAAACGAGCTTAAAGAATGTCAAAGAACCTTGTTATAGTGGAGTCACCGGCGAAAGCCAAGACCATAGAAGGCTACTTAGGAAAGGATTATACAGTAAAGTCCAGCTATGGCCATGTGCGCGATTTGCCAAAAAATGACTTGGCCATAAACGTCGAAAAAGGGTTCGTGCCCGTTTACGAAATTACCGCCGACAAGCAAGAAGTTGTAAAAGAACTCAAGAAATTGGCTTCAAAGGCAGAGATTGTCTGGTTGGCAACGGATGAGGACCGCGAGGGAGAGGCCATTTCATGGCATTTGAAGGAAGCGCTTGAGCTCTCAGATAGCAAAATCAAGCGCATCGTTTTCTCGGAAATCACCAAGAAGGCCATTACAAATGCCATTGAAAAACCTCGCACCATTGATATTGATTTGGTGAATGCACAGCAAGCGCGACGCGTTCTTGATCGTTTGGTAGGTTTTGAACTTTCTCCTGTTTTATGGAAAAAGGTCAGACCATCGCTCTCAGCAGGACGCGTTCAGTCTGTTGCAGTTCGCATTATCGTTGAGAGAGAAAGAGAAATCCAAAATTTTAAGTCCACTACATTTTATAATGTAAGAGGCAATTTTGATTTGGGTTCGGCTACGCTCAAGGCTGACTTGAGCAAGAAAATAGGTGAGGGGGATGCAGCACGCGGCTTCCTTACAAAATGTATTGGAGCAGATTTTTTTATCAAAGGCATTGAAACTAAACCATCAAAAAGAACGCCTGCTGCGCCATTTACGACTTCTACACTTCAACAAGAGGCTGGAAGAAAACTAGGATTTAGTGTTAGCCGCACCATGGTGGTTGCACAGCGCCTCTACGAAAGCGGAAAGATTACTTATATGAGAACAGACAGCGTTAACCTGTCTGACTTTGCCATTGATGCTTGTCGAAATGAGATCAATGCATCTTTTGGTGATAAGTACTCCAAAACAAGACAGTATACCAACAAGAGTAAGGGTGCACAGGAAGCGCACGAAGCAATTCGTCCTACTGATATGAGTGCTCATCAAATTG
Source organism: Flavobacteriales bacterium (assembly GCA_947457285.1). GTDB lineage: Bacteria > Bacteroidota > Bacteroidia > Flavobacteriales_D > Sanyastnellaceae > JAIXWP01. The sequence continues at coordinate 4,911 of CANGVZ010000221.1, forward strand.
AAGGCGAGCGCGACGAACAACGTTTATACGAACTCATTTGGAAGCGCACCATCGCGTCACAAATGGCCGACGCAGAATTGGAAAAGA
>CANGVZ010000222.1 GCA_947457285.1 Flavobacteriales bacterium
GACATCACCATCAAGCGAGTGTCATACGATCCGTGGCAGAGATATTTTAGAAGATTTAGTTCGAAGAGGTATAGGTAAGGGAGAGGGGCGAATGAGAGGGGCGAGAGGAGATAGGAGATAGGAGATAGGAGATAGGGAATAGGGAATAGGGAATAGGGAATAGGGAATAGGCAAAAGAGCAACCCTTGTAGAGACGCCATTTATGGCGTCTGAAGCTTGCGGAATAGGAGCGCGGATGAGGCTAGAATTGAACGCGAGTGATGCCTTTGGGGTATTCCTGGTGGAAGATTTGTTCGATGAGGGAATAATGATCGGGATTATTTACAAAATCTAAGTTTTCGGTATCGACAATTACCACGCGCAAGTCTTCGTGTTGGCGAATGAATTCCATGTACTGAGAGTGGATATTTTCCAGATACTCCGATGAAATATTTTGCTCGTAATCACGGCCTCTGCCGCGAATATTACCCAATAATTTTTCTACACTCTTATACAGATAAACAACCAAATCGGGCTTAGAAACAGACGCATCGACGATTTCATACATTTTTAGAAAAAGCTGATATTCGTCGGTTTGAAGGTTGTTTTTTGCAAAAATCTGACACTTGCTAATGATGTAATCACTCACTACTAAAGGGGCGAACAGATCATCATTGGATACCTCTTTCTTCAACTGAGAAAAACGCTCTGAAAGAAAACTTAGCTCCAAGGGGAAAGCATAGCGCTCTGGCTGCTGATAGAATTTTGGGAGAAAAGGATTATCCGCAAACTCTTCCAATACCAACCTGGCATTCCATTGATTCGCCAAACGAGTGGCAAGACTTGTCTTTCCAGCGCCAATATTGCCCTCTATCGCTATGTACTTATAATGTTTCAAATGCGCTTTACAGAAGAGGTATCTTCACATGACTTAAGGAGTTCGGCAATCGACTTATGGAGAACGGGATGAATTTTGTCTGGCAACATCTCCGCAAGTGGTGCTAATACAAATCTTCTTTCGTGCAGCCTTGGATGCGGGATAGTGAGCTTTTCGGTCTCTACAATTTCATCATTAAAAAAGAGAATATCCACATCCATCTCCCGTGAGGTGTATTTTCCAGGAGTTCTCTTTCTACCATAAAACTCTTCTATCTCTTTGATCTCTGCGAGCAATTGAAGATAATTGAGAGTAGTCGAAATTTCTACTACTTGATTGAGAAAGTCGGGCGCAGCCTCCATGCCCCAGGCGGGAGATTCATAAATACCGGAGACCGCAATGAAATCACCCATATTAAATTCGATGAAATCCCTTGTCTCCTCGAGGTTTTCGAGGCGATCTCCAAGATTTCCGCCGATACACAATACAACGTTATTTGTACTCATCAAGCACGAAAGTAGTATCAATGTGCGAAGCTTAAAAATGAAAATCACCCTTTGAAGGCAGATTGTCGCCGTTTATGTATTCGTGATACTTGATTTACAATACTCTAATTATTTTTGAACTGTTAATTAAGAAAACATACAACATGAATTTTATAAAGAATGTATTAGCATCCATGCTCGGCACCTTTGCCGCATTTTTCTTGGTCATTGTGCTATTTATCATCATGATTGCAGTAGCTGCCGCAGGTGGAGATGATAAAGTAAGTGTCAAAGACAATTCAGTACTTCACCTGAAGCTCAATCAGGCCATTGTAGACCGCGCCAGCAAGAACGAATTCAATTTCGGAGGAAGCGGTTTTTCAAGCGAATCAAAATTGGGATTGAATCAACTTTATGATGCACTAGAAGCAGCAAAAGCGGATAATAAAATCAAAGGGATATTTTTAGAAGTAGAAATGTTTTCTGCTGCACCAAGCACCATGCTTGATGTACGAAATGCACTTTTAGATTTTAAAAATAGCGGAAAATGGATCATCGCTTACGGTGAGAACTATACGCAAGGAGGCTATTATGTAGCTTCTGCTGCGAATGAAGTATACATGTTTCCCACAGGTACATTTGATTGGAGAGGTTTGTCGTCAGAACTTATGTTTTTCAAAAAAATGTTTGACAAACTCGAAATTGAAGCACAGGTGATACGTGGCCCGAACAATAAGTTCAAGAGTGCTGTCGAGCCATTTATGTACGAACAAATGACGCCCGAAAACCGCCAACAGATAAGCACCTACGTTGGTGATATTTGGAAGACGATGCTGGATGGAATTTCGAAAGAACGCAATGTGACCGTTGACTTTCTCAATCAAGCAGCAGATTCAATATCATTGATGGACAATGACGTTCTCAAAAATAGCGGCCTTGTCAACGGCCTAGTGTACCGTGATGAAATAATCAGCAATATGAAAGGTAAGCTTGGATTGGCTGCTGACGGCAAGGACAAAATCAATATGATCGAGCTAGACAATTATGTTTCTTCACTGGGAAGCACTGATAGTAACGACAACCAAATTGCCATTGTATATGCGGAAGGTGCCATAGAGAGCGGCGAAGGCGATGATGAAACAATAGGAAGTGATCGTATTGCAAAAGCTTTGAAAGATGCGCGTGAAAATGAAAAGGTGAAAGCTGTTGTATTTCGCGTAAACTCACCAGGCGGAAGCGCACTTGCATCGGATGTTATTTGGAGAGAAACAGAATTGATCAAGAAGAGCGGCAAGCCATTGATCGTGAGTATGGGCGACTATGCAGCGAGTGGTGGTTATTACATCGCTTGTAGTGCAGACAGAATATTTGCGAACCCTAATACCATCACAGGTTCTATTGGAGTATTCGGTGTAATTCCAAACATGCAGAAATTTTTGAATAACAAAATCGGACTGACCTTCGATACTTACGAAACCAATGCGCACTCCGATGCTTTGACCGTCACTAAGCCATTGGATGAATATGAAATGAAAGTGATGCAGAATATGGTAGCGCAGATTTATGACGACTTCACATCTAAGGTAGCAGCAGGAAGAAAGAAGACACAAGCAGAAGTTGACAGCATCGGTCAAGGTCGCGTATGGAGCGGTGAGGATGCACTCGGATTAGGACTTGTGGATGAGTTGGGCGATATGCGTGCAGCGATAAAGTATGCTGCCCAAATGGCCGGCGTGAGCGATTACAGCACGATTGATTATCCAAAAATGAAAGATCCATTTGAAGAGTTGGTAGCGGATCTTACAGGACAAAAAGAAGCAAGCATTATGAAAGAAGTGTTGGGCGCTGAGTTCAGATTTTATGAGCAATTCAAGTCGCTTCAAAACGTCAGAGGAATTCAGGCACGCTTGCCATACTTTATTGTGATCCGATAAGATGAATCATCAGAAATTAAGCATGGAACTCCTCGGGCGCATGACGCCCGAGGAGTTTCGTGAGAGTAATAAAATTCCCGTTGTTTTGATATTGGAAAATATCCGCAGCGGATTGAACGTCGGGAGTTTATTTAGAACAGCAGATGCCTTTCTTTTGAAAGGCATTTTCTGTGTAGGTTATACTCCTACCCCACCCCACCGAGAAGTCTTGAAATCGGCCTTGGGAGCGACGGAGACAGTGGAATGGGAACATCGCGATGAAACACTGCCGCTCATACAAGAACTGAAAGCGGCCGGATTTAAATGTTTTAGTGTAGAGCAAGCCACCAACTCTATCGAACTAAGATCATGCAATTATAGTGGTCCTATGGCCCTGATATTAGGCAATGAAGTGGATGGAGTGGACCAAGCGACCATTGCCGCAAGTGACGGCGTGATCGAAATCGCCCAACACGGCACCAAGCACTCCCTGAACGTAGCCGTGGCCGGAGGGATCGTGTTGTATGAGATATTCGGGAAACTTAGAAGTTAGAATTTGGAGTCCCGATAGTTATCGGGAGGAAGTTGGAAATTGGAGTTTGGAATTTGGAAATTGGAGTTTGGAATTTGGAGGTTGGAATTTGGAGGTTGGAGTTTTGAGTTTTTTTTGGGGGTTAAATTTTCAGGATTTTTGTGGGTCTGCTGAAATGGATGCGTTCTTGGGGAAAACGATAGTATACTTTATTGTTTAGCACTATCTGATCTTCTGAAAGATTAAAATTCTTTATTCTAATTAACTTTTTTGGTCTTTTAAATAATGACTCATTCCATATGAGTTTCATAACACCCCGACCGGAGGGTGATCGTAGTTTGAGGCGATAAACGTTGACGCTTTCAATAGCTAAAATCACAGTGCTGTCATTATTCATCACATTGAATCCGCTTTTGCATAGATAGTAGCAGGCATTCTTCTCTGAATAAATAATAAAATCTGTGTAGTTACTTGGAATATCCTTTTCGAGTTTTGAGGTATCTAAAATCTGCCATTCCATTTTCGGAAGAAAAAAGCGCAAAGAATCCTGCCCATAATTCTTCAAAGCACCGAAAAAAAGAAATGATATGACAAAAATTCTGTACATGTTTTCCATCAACAGTTCTATACCGATAAATCTTCCTCCTCCTCCTCCTATTTCCTTTCGCCCCTCTCATTCGCCCCTCGCCCCCTATATTCATTATCATTCTGATTGTGATTCTCATTCTAAAAATCAGTTTCCAGTCTCGAGCACGTTCAGAATCACAAACACAATGACAATCAGAATGAATAAAAACGCAGCTTCTCCTATTTCCTATCGCCTATCGCCTATCGCCCCTCTCATTCGCCCCTCGCCCCCAATATTCATTCTCATTCTGATTGTGATTCTCATTCTAAAAATCAGTTTCCAGTCTCGAGCACGTTCAGAATCACAAACACAATCAGAAACAGAATGAATAAAAACGCAGCTTCTCCTATTTCCTATCGCCTATCGCCCCTCGCCCCTCTCATTCGCCCCTCGCCCCCAATATTCATTCTCATTCTGATTGTGATTCTCATTCTAAAAATCAGTTTCCAGTCTCGAGCACGTTCAGAATCACAAACACAATGACAATCAGAATGAATAAAAACGCAGCTTCTCCTATTTCCTATCGCCTATCGCCTATCGCCCCTCTC
>CANGVZ010000223.1 GCA_947457285.1 Flavobacteriales bacterium
ATGAAATGCTCAATTTTTATCAAGGGGGTGAGGAATGGGAGCGAAAAGTTTTATTCGAATTGTTTGATAAATCAGGAAAGCTGGAGTGGACACAAACCCTGGGAGCACGCGTACACGGGAGAAGTTCTCGCACCAATGCTCAAAAATCCCTTCGATTTTACGCTAAATCGCAATATGGAAGTCCTTTTATGTTCCATCCATTATTTGGAGAAAATGGTCCCGACGCGCAAAAGCGCATCATTCTGCGTGCACCAGACCGTCTATTTAGCAAAGCCATTTTCATAGATGAAGTTGTTCATGCGGCTGCAGAGGACTTACCGGTGGAAAACATGGCCTCGCGACCCGTGGCTGTTTTCATTAATGGCGAATACTGGGGTATTCAAAATTTACGAGAGCGCCATGATGAGCAATATTTGAGAATCAAATATGGCATTGAACCGAATAACGTCGATATCATTGATTGGGATAGAGGTCCATACGTCTCCGAAGGAAATATTACAGAATATAATAAACTACTCAATTACTTGTCGTCTAACGACCTCAGTACACTCGAGGGATACAATGGCCTCAAGGCTTTAGTCAATATGGATTCTTTTATTCCTTTTGTTGGAACACATCTTTTCTTTGCCAATGAAGATTTTTCAAATAATAATCTTCGTATGTGGCGAGAAAGAACCCATGGTGAAAAATGGAACTTCTTCTTTTACGATTGCGATGGCTGCATGCGTGACGTGGAAATGGACACCTTTGATATGTATGCCAATGTAAAAAACGATGGAAATCCAGCATCGGTCATGCTCCAAGGACTTCTTAAAAATACCGAGTTTATGTCTGATCTTCAAGTATTCTTGAACAACGCTCTCTCCAATCAGTTCTCGTCCAGCAGTCTATTAAACCTGATAAATGAAAAGGAATCATTTTATGCTCCCTTGATCAACGACCATATCAACCGCTGGCACTCCCCTGATGATTCTGCCGAATGGTTTTCAGCTATTGCTATCGCAGAAAAATTCGCTATGAATCGCACTCGTGTTATGGGCGAGTTAATCCAGAAACACCTCGGTAAACCATATAAAATCTACCCTCTGCCCGCAAAATCTGAGTTTTATCTCGACTTTGATAAAAACCCAGAGGATATGGATATCCGTGTCTCCCTTTCTGATATGAGCGGCAAAACATTTCAGCCCTCCAGGGTCTACACGTCCGAAAGCCTAGTAAGTGTGCCTGTTGACGATCTTTCTCCAGGAATTTATATTGTACAAGTCATTGTCGGTAGATCCATTTATTTCGACAAAATCGTTGTTTCTCATTAACCTAAAGGAAACAAATTGAAGTGTCCATTTTGACACTTCAACCTCCTGATTTTCCAATTCATGAATTAATGTGCCTTTTTCGGAAACGTTTTTTGTTTTTTTCGTTTCCAATTTAAAAATCGCGCCTATATTTGCGCCGCAATGGAAGAAAAAGAGTTAAAAATCATCAGTGGAGCGTCCAGAGTATTCATGCAATACGGTATTAAAAGCGTGAATATGGATGATATGGCGCGCCATCTAGGTGTTTCAAAAAAAACACTTTACCTATACGTCAACGATAAAGAAGAGCTTGTAAAAAAATCAATGGATGCGTTTTGTGAAATTGAGGATGCGCAAATTTCTGAAATCGCATCTCGCAACCTCAATGCAATCGACGAGAGTCTTGAAATTATGAAGTGGGTATTGAGCATGCTGCAAAATCTGCATCCTTCTATTATTTACGATCTCGAAAAATACCACCCTGAGGTTTTCCACTTCATGAAGAATAATCGCAATACCGCGATTTATGCTTGTATGACCGCCAATATGATTAAAGGCCAAAAAGAAGGATTTTATAGAAAAGACTTTAATCCAGAAATCATTGTGCGGATATACATGGAACACATGAATATTCTTCTTGATCACAACCTTTTTCCGCAAGACAAGTGGAAACTCGTAGATGTGTACAAGGAATCATTTATCTATCACATCCGTGGAATTGCAAGCCAGAAAGGCATTGACTATTTGAAAGAAAAATCAAAATACATTAAATAATAACACAATCCCTTTTATGAACACGTGGAAAAAACCAATACAAAAAGGCCTGCTGATGGTTCTTTTTGTTTCGTTGTTTTTCCCTGCATACACAAAGGCCCAATCAGCGTTTACGCTCGTGCAGGCCCAAGAATATGCACTGAAAAATGCACAGTCCGTGAAAAACGCACGGTACGATGCGGAAGTAGCAGAGCTCACTTCCGACGAATTACTAGCAATAGGTTTGCCTCAAATCAATGCTAGTTTGCAATACCAAAACTTCATCACACTTCCTACCCAGGTCGTTGACGGAAGTTTCTTCGGCGCACCAGGTCAAGAGCTCAGGCTCCAGTTTGGTACTCCTCAAAACATGACCGCTACATTGAGCGCGAGCCAACTGCTTTTTGATGGTTCTTGGTTAGTGGGGCTTCAGGCGTCTCGTGCCTATGCTCAACTCCAAAAAAGAAACCTCTCAAAGTCTGAGCTTGAAATAAAAGCCGATGTTGCAAAAGCCTATCACACAGCTCTCATCGTTGATGAAAGACTTGAATTCACCCGTCAAACAAGAGCTGTAATCGCTCAAATGACCGATGAAACAAAAGCTTATTTTGAAAGTGGCTTTTTGGAAGAGCAAGATTTCGAGCAACTTCAATTATCATTAAGTCAACTCGACAACTTCATCACCTCTCTTGAAGGTGCATCTAAGCTAACTAAGGATCTGCTAAAATTCACTATCGGCATGCCGCTCAACGAGGAGTTAACTCTTGCTGATAAGGCCGATGGGCTTATTGCTTCGGAAGACCTATTGAGCACCGGTTTTTCAAGTGACAAAACTGTGGACGTTCAGTTAGCAATCAGCGGGCTGACCATGCAAGAACTCAATTTGAAAAACAAAAAGGCCGCCTTCCTTCCCAACGCCGCTCTCTTCTACTCCCTCCAATCTCAAGCTTTCCGCCAAGAATTCAACTTCCTTGATACTAGCTTGCCTTGGTTCGCGCCGCAATTGTGGGGTTTTCAAATCAACGTACCTATCCTCAGCGGTGGTGGAAAAGTTAAAAGTGTGCAAAAAGCTCAAGTTGAAGTACAACGCATGAAAGACACTGTTGAGCTCACGAAACGTGCAACAGAATTAGAATACAATAGCGCAAAAACAGAATACCTCACTGCTTTAAACTCTTACAATCAAGCAATCAAATCTCTTGAACTTGCTCAAAAAATACTCTATAAAACAGGTATCAAATTCAAAGAGGGCGTTGCTTCAAGCATGGACGTAAGTCAATCTACAAATCAAGTGCTACAAGCACAACAAGACCTTGCGCAGTCCAAAGAAAACCTCATGAACGCTCAGGTAAAACTAAAAAAAGCACTCAACACATTATAATCAGACATTCATATGAAAAAGATATTCTCCCTTTTTGCAATCGCCGCTATCATCGCTTCTTGCGGTGGCGAAAAAGACCTTAAAGCTCAGCTTGCCAAACTCAAGGCTAAACAGGCCGAAATTGCAGACCAAATCAAGCAGCTCGAAAAGGAAATAGCCGCGACTGATACTACAGCTGGTACTTCCAAATCCAAAGACGTGATTGTTACGGCAATTACTTCCTCTGTTTTTACTCACTACCTCGACGTACAAGGTATTGTTGATGCTGACGAAAACGTAACCATCATGCCTACAATGGCTGGTAATGTTACCAAACTCTATGTGAATGAAGGTGACGTGGTAAAAGCTGGTCAGCTTCTCGCAGAGGTTGACAACGATATCTATGTGAAACAACTCAATTCTGTTCAGCCACAACTCGCCCTTGCTACCGAAGTTTTCAATCGTCAACAAAGATTGTGGAATCAAAAAATCGGAAGCGAGGTTCAATACCTTCAAGCTAAAACTCAAAAAGAGTCTCTTGAAAAACAAATCGAAACGCTACAAGAACAAATCGAATTGACGCGTATCAAGTCTCCAATTAGTGGAACAGTGGACAATGTTGCGCTCAAAATTGGTCAAATGGCTGCGCCCGGAATGCCTGCCATGCGCGTAGTAAACCTTTCAAAACTAAAGGTTAAAGCAAACATCTCTGAAGCTCATGCTTCGAAAGTGAAAAAAGGAAATGACGTCGCAATATTCTTCCCTGATCAAAACAAAGAGATTGCGTCAAAAGTATCGTTCGCAGCAAAAGTAATCGACCCTATGACGCGCACATTTGTTACCGAAGCATCTATCAGCTCAGATGCTGCAGAGCTCCGTCCAAATATGATTGCCGTTCTCAAAGTGGCCGATTATAAAAATGACAATGCCATCGTAATTCCAGTAAACCTGATTCAAAACTCCGAAAAAGAATCATTTGTGTTCGTAGGTGTGGAAGAAGGTGGAAAGAAAGTAGCGCGTAAAAAAGTAGTTACTGTTGGTTCTGTTTATAACGGAAATGCAGAAATTCTTTCTGGACTCGCTGTAAATGATAAGCTCATCACAACCGGCGCAACAGACCTCGCCGACGGACTCGAAATAAAATTTTAATTTAAAAAACTCTATCCAACATGGAAAAATTCAAAGAGTTTTTTGTCACGAGTTGGGCAATTAACAATAAAACAACCATCTACCTGCTTACCGTTATCATTACGTTGGTAGGTATTCAATCCTATAGAAACCTCCCAAAGGAGCAGTTTCCAGATATCGTTATTCCGACCATCTATGTCTCTACAGCCCTGCCGTCAACAGCGCCTAAGGACATGGAAAACCTTGTAACGAAGCCGATCGAAAAACAAATCAAATCTATCGCCGGCGTTAAAAAGGTAACCAGCCAATCACTTGAAAACTACTCTGTAATCATGGTAGAATTCAACACCGATGTGGAGGTGCCGATTGCAAAACAAAAAGTGAAAGATGCGGTAGAAAAAGCTGAGAAAGATTTGCCGAAAGA
>CANGVZ010000224.1 GCA_947457285.1 Flavobacteriales bacterium
ATTGCACCGGGTTCAGTGCTCACGTTTTCAAAAGACGAGTTAATCACGGCTACGGTTGTCGATGATAAGCGGATCGATTTCCAAGGTGAAATCACATCGACCAGTGCAGCTGCAACCAAATTGCTACACCGTATTGGCTGGACCTTGAGAGCAGCCCAAGGTCCGCTCTACTGGGTATACGAGGGTGAAACGCTCGCTGAGCGGCGCATTCGTTTGGAAAACGAAGGCGATGAATAGGCTGTAATTAGCTCAGCAAGTCGTCGATTAGATCCCAGCGGTTTTTGAACTGCTCTATGCTCCATCCATTATAGCAGACTGATGGGGGTATCGAGATTACCCTTACAGGATTATCTTTCCGAGACCTTCCCAATGCCTCGGCTTCATCCAACCAACGACGATGGGACTCGCTTACGTTCTCAGCAACCAACCTTGATGGAACTATGTAATACTCGAACGGCGTATGGCTCTCGGAAGAAGGGATCCCCGCCAAAACCCAGATGAAATTTTCTCCAAAGTTCTTTTCCGCTTTAAGTCCTACCGTGACTGTCCGATTCCCGGGCACGTACGTTTTAACCTGAACGTGAACAAAGCGAGTGCCTTCCTCGTTGCTGCAGAGAATGTCCGTGTTGGGAGTGTTCCCCAGCGTGACAACTGCTGAATGACCTCGTCGGCACAGCTCTCCTGCAACGAAGAATTGTGCTGAATTGCCTCTGGCGGTTTTGTTCTTCGTTTGTGATTTGATCATAGCCACCTGCTAGCAGCCTATAAAATCTTGTGGCAATCTCGTTTTTAGTACGAGGCTAGAAAGCAAGTTGTGAATTTGATTTAAGTAACAAATATACAATTGAAAGGGTCATAAAACTCCATCATAAGCTTCTGCCGATCGTTAAGAGTAGATCATCTGCAGCACTGGCACGACGGCAAGGCGAGGGAAACCAAGTCGCAGCGCCCAGAGGATTTTAAGATGATAACTAAGTACGACCTCCTGAAGCACCTCGAGCGACAAACATTGAGAAAAATAGAGCGAGATCTCCAATATTCATATAAGGATATTAGAGAACTAATATTGAGTTTGCACAGACAATTAAATGCATCAATGGGATACTTCGAAACAGACCAAGAAATATACGAAAGATACATAAAAAATAATGAAATTATTCAAAAATTTAACACATATAGCAAGGTAAAAGGAAATATATATTGGGATGCCGTTACATATAATAATATATGTAAAAAAAGATTAGGAATAGATGAAATTTTGTCTTTTAAAAAAACAGAATGGTTTCGAGATGCTGTTCGCTCTGATCCACATCAAATTTCCCGGGAATTTGATTTAAAGTGCCTAAACATCTCCGGTGACGAGTGGGAGAAGACCCGAGAAAATCTTACCTCAAGGTTAAACGATTTTACAAAATACTAAGTGCGGTGGGCGGAGTTAATTTTTAGGATATTTAGACTTCAGATGCGAAAAACGGGGGATGGATGACAAAAGCTATATGGTTCGTGGCAGTTGCTTCACTTTCTCTTGCTGGCTGTGACGAGCCTAATCCTAAATCAAGACAACAGATCCACAATGAAATGATTGGGTGTTTTTGTGAAATGACTCCACTAAATGCTGGTGCTGATGATTTGAGATTGGCAAGTTGTGTTTGGTCTGCTCAAGATAAAATAAAGGATAATTGCTCAGACTGTAGCGATCAAGATTACAATCTTTTAGAGAAAAACGAAATTGATGTAATATATAAATTTTTGGAAATGTATGAAAGAGATCCGTTGAAAACTATTTTTCAGTGCAGAGAGAAGTTTCCTAAAAATTGAAGTTGCTTTCTAAATTCACTTCGTAAGCGTTGGTTGTTGTGACATACTGCTTGCTTCGCCGTCTTACCCAAACGGATAGACCTTGCCGTTGCCGTCTCCGACCGTCTGATTACCCTTCGATATCCGAGCAGCCAAGGCAGATGATACGGTCTGTCCGTAAAACTTCTCCAGCATCTCAACAGAGGTTCCCATCTGCCTAGCTAACAGAAATGGGCTGGTATCGTTCGACAGCCGCATCGTGGCATAGAAGTGCCTGAGTGAATAAAGTGTCCGTGATCCGCCATTTCGTTCAACAGGCACACCAGCAAATTTCAGAAGCGCATTGAACCCAGTCTTCATCGACTGAATAGGTGCTCCGTCCTTATGGCAGAATAGCACTTCGTCTGTCGGCGGATTTTCTCCGAGTTCCTCGATACGCCGGTCATAAAGCCGTTCGACATACTTCTGGGCACCCGCTTGGAATACAACTTCACGGGCTCCGGTCTTACCTCTGACCTCAGCAATCAATCGAGTATCGTCCTCTGTCTTAACGGTACGCAGATCACCCCAGCGTAGTCCCCGAAGCTCACCAACCCGCAGACCTGTATTAGCCAGTATCAGGATGTAAAGTTGGGCAAGGCTGCGCTGTCGGCTGGTTGCCTTGGTCTGACCCTCAGTTACCCACTTCCGTGCTGCCGTGTAGATCTTCTTCCACTCTTCGAGTGTGAAGGTAGGTCGCCGTTCTAGTGTAGCTTTGGGTGGATCGGTATCTGGGACAGCCGTGATGTAGCCTTTGGATACGGCGTACTTGAACACAGGTAGGATAGAAGTCCGTTCCCGCCGCAATGTGCCGTTCGTTGGCTTGGTGCGGTTGTAGTTTTTCTTCCGCCATTCCCAGTAGTCAGCAAACTGAACAGGTCCGATATCGTTCATTCGCATCGGACCAAAGAAGGTGAGGGCATAGACCCGAATACGTTCAATGGTGTCCTCCCAAGATCCACCCTTGCGAGTGTGTCCCATCGTTGCGACGTGCTTCTCCCATTCGGCAAAGACCTGTTTGAAGGTCTTGGACTTGATGCTGCCGCCGGTTTTGACGTGGATATACAGCTCTTCATAATAGTTAAGAGCAAAGCGTTCGGCTTCACGTTGATCGGATGTCTTGGTCGTGATTCGCTTGTAGCCAGTGGAGTTTGGAACACGGACACGAACCTGCCAGACAGGATCTTTGAGGCTATCCCGTTTGTAGAGAATGACCCGCCCGTCACCCCGCAGATCAATCCGAATATCACCGTCTTTAGCCATAATCCGCATTCCTCCGACTCTCTCAGCCTAATCAGGAAGTTGGCGAATGAACATAGAAATTTGTGCACGATTTGTGCATAGCTAAAAAGCGCTATTTAAGCCGCAACTGGCACACCGATGCGTTTAAATATTGTTATATATCAATGATTTAAATGGCGCACCCAAGAGGATTCGAACCTCTGGCCTCTGCCTTCGGAGGGCAGCGCTCTATCCAGCTGAGCTATGGGTGCGGATTAGGGCCGGTTAGCAGGCATGACGCCATTGCGCCAAGTTTTTTTTGGGTCCAATTTGTATTTGCGCCCGTGCATTGACGCGGCCGCATGAAAAAAGCGCTGTTTGTGCGCACGCACTGGCCGAATGCATTGCGGGCGCGATAGCTGTTTTATTCCAAGCTAATGGCTGGATAACTCAAAATGACGATGCTACGGCGAACGGATGCAAAACCAGTTTGAACTCACGGACGATCAAATCGCCATTCAAGATATGGCGCGCAAATTCACGGCGGATGCAATCACGCCTTTTGCTGCGGAATGGGATGAAAAGTCGCATTATCCGGTTGATGTGTGGAAAGCCGCAGGCGCGCTTGGCTTTGGCGCGATTTACGTGTCTGAAGAATCGGGTGGCACGGGATTAGGCCGGTTGGAAGCGGCGCTAATCATGGAGGCGATGGCTTATGGCTGCCCCACGACCAGCGCGTTTATCTCGATCCATAATATGGCCGCATGGATGATCGATTGTTTTGGCAGTGCGGAGCTTAAGGGGCGCTATCTGCCTGAGCTTGTGTCGATGCACAAAATCGCCAGCTATTGCCTGACTGAACCTGGCAGCGGGTCGGATGCAGCGGCGCTGAAAACCAGCGCGCGGCGCGATGGCGATCATTATGTGCTGAATGGTACGAAGCAGTTTATCTCGGGCGCTGGCTATAATGACGTCTATGTTGTCATGGTCCGCACCGGCGAGGACAAGACCAAGGGCGTGACCTGCCTTGTCGTGGACAAGGATACACCGGGACTTAGCTTTGGCGCGCAAGAGAAAAAACTGGGCTGGAACGCCTCGCCGACCGCGCAAGTGATATTTGAAGAGTGCCGCGTGCCTATTGCCAATCGCGTGGGCGCAGAGGGCGATGGGTTCCGCTTTGCGATGATGGGGCTTGATGGCGGGCGTTTGAACATTGGCGCGTGTTCTTTGGGCGGCGCGCAACGGTGCTTGGATGAATCGATCGCTTATACCAAGGAACGCCAGCAATTTGGCCAGCCCGTGTCCGAATTTCAGAATACGCAATTCATGCTGGCGGATATGGCGACCGATTTGGAGGCAGCGCGCGCGTTGCTTTACATTGCTGCGGCCAAGGTGACGGCGAACGCACCTGACAAGTCGCGTTTCTCGGCGATGGCCAAGCGCCTGTCGACCGACAGTGGCAGTGAGATTGTCAATCAGGCGCTGCAGCTTTTTGGCGGCTATGGCTATTTGCGTGATTATCCTATCGAACGTTTTTGGCGCGATTTGCGCGTGCATTCCATCCTTGAAGGGACCAATCAGGTTATGCGTATGATTATTGGCCGGGACCTGTTGCGCCCGTAAATTCTGCTTGTGGAGTTGAGATTATGATTACGGGCACAGATGCAAATATGGGCACAACGCCAGTTAGGGTAGAACATCTGTTCAACGAGCAGGCATTGGTTGATTGGATGATTGGAAATGTTGAGGGCTTTGCGGGTCCTCTTACGGTCGAACAATTTAAAGGCGGCCAATCTAATCCTACTTATAAGCTCATAACGAAAACAAAGTCG
>CANGVZ010000225.1 GCA_947457285.1 Flavobacteriales bacterium
CTATATATAATCAATAGACTGACCGTAGCTATAAAAAAAGATATAACAACATGACCGACCATAGGCTTGCCTTGCTGAAGACGAAAAGACAAACTCACGATGCAAAGAGCAATGCTAATACATACGGCAAAGAAGGACAGTCTCTCAAGCAAAAACTGGTAATGATTGTACGTTTGAAGACGCGACGAATAATCTTCAAAACGAATCGGTTCATTGTTCCACTTATTCCAGATTTGCCGCACTGTCGACATGACAGATTCTTTCGTTCCGCTTCTATATCGTATCAGCAGATTTACAGGCTCACTACCGAATGCCATAATCAACGGAACGTTTTCAAAATTGCCGGCAAAAAAATTGAAATCGTCAACGATCCCGATTAGAGTGCCCATGCTTTCGCCACGGATACCGATTGATTTTCCAACAGCGTTTTCTGGAGACCAGTTTAATAATTCACACAGGCTTCTATTGATAATGTAGCTATTCTGTTTTTCCAGAAACATTGACGACGAAAATAAGCGTCCAGATAATAGTTTCACCTGAAAAAGATCCAGAAAGCGATCCCCAACAATCATCACCGAAGAGACGCGGCGATCATTTCTTAACTGACCCTCATATTCTATATCTTTTTGATGTATGGTTCCCAACGGAAGATCTGTTGAAAGACTTAAATCCAGAATATCGCTATTATTTTTTAATTGAAAGACAACCGGTTTGATGTTCTCGCCGCTACTTTTTGAAAGTGGTAAAACAAGTACATTATCAACACTCATACCTAGAGTCGCACGAATCGTTCGTTGGGACTGTGCTTTGCTAAAATAATAGCAGATAACGGAGGCAGAACACAACAACATCACCAGCGATACGGTAACCACTTCCCATGTGCGACTCTTTATTCCGGACATTTTTTTTTCTTTTGTGCTGTGACCATACCACAGCATCAGTCTAGCAAACCCATAGGGCAGCAACATCAACACACAGATAATTGTCAAAATTTTCAAGGCTGGATAAACACTGGATACAAACCATTCAAACACATTTGGCAAAAGCCAATGCATGCATAAGAGGCCAACTGGAAACGCAATAACAATAGCCGCGCCATAAATTGTACAATGCAAAAAAGTAGTATCACGTACTGTATTTTTCAGCTCAGTCGTCTGCTTGACAACCCAGGTGAAACTGAACAGCAAACCAATGGCTATTAGCAGCACTAGTACAATCAACTCGAACGCCACATTGAGCGGGCTTGTCTTTCGAGCATCGAGTGGATCGTGAACCATATTGACCGACCCTTGATGAATGGACGATAGCGGTTGAAGGTAGATGTCGTAAAGGTCTGGAAACTCGAAGATGACCTTTTCCATCGCCTCCAGGCCATCTATGATATTTTTGGGGCTTTTCCCCTTAAAAAGCTGAATATAAGTGATGAAGTTGCTTTTAGTATAGTCTATATTATCTTGGGGTACCTCAATCGTTCGGCGCGATACTATAAAATCGAACTGCAAATGAGTATTCACGGGAGGGTCATCTGCAATTGCAACAACATTAAATTCACGTGACAATAATTTTAGTTTGGCTCCAATCGCAAGTTTGGGATCTAAAAAAAACCTGCTGGCAAATTCCTTCGTGATCACTATCTCAAAAGGTTGCGAAAGTGGACGACCTTCCTGCTGATATAACAGCGGGTAGGCCATCACATTGAAGAAGGCGGTATCGGAAAAAATTCCATAAGCATGTGACCTTTTATCAGGGGATTCCACGAGCACTTCTCCCAATACCTGTAGACGAGTAAATGTTTTTACTTCCGAGAATGACGAAAATACATTAGGCCCTATCGGATACATTGTCAGAGCTACTAGTTGCGAGTCAGGTCGGTTGAAATATTGTACTTCATTCAATCGAAACGTGTAGTCACGGTTGGGATTGAAGTCTTCGTAACCACCGTCAAACAGCCAACCACCTCCAAAAAACAATATACCAATGATAATTAACGCGACGAAAATGATCGCCCGCCAACACCCTTTTACTGTTCTCAAAAACGGATTCATTAAGTTAATATTTAAACATCCATTTGTAAATTATCCCACTCACTTCTTTCACCTTGGCAACCTGAATTTTCTACACTATTTCTCGCGCAGCGCTGTTACAGGATTAATTTTACTCGAAGCGGAGGTCTGCTGCAGTATTATGACTAGTGCAAGTAGTAGTAATAGCAAAACGGGAACCACGAGCATCCACAGGGAAATATCAATTCTAAAAACATAATTATCAAGCCACTGAGAAGAAATATAGTATATGATCGGTATAGCGATAGCTCCCGCCATAAGCGTAAGCCCAACGATACCTCGCCCAAGAACCTTGAAGATATCAAAAAAATTACCTCCCAGCGCTCTGCGTATTGCAATCTCCTTAACCTTACTAGACGCCACAAAGTAAATAAGGCATAAAAAGCCAATTGCTGAAACAAAGATTGCCAAGAAGGAAAAGTATCCAAATACCTTTGTGAACTGCGAATCGGAGTCATACTGTTGGTCAAAATAATCCTGAAGAAAAAAGAAATTCAATGGGGCGTCTGGAAAAATCCTATTCCAGAACAGTGATACTTGATCCATACTGATTTTTTGGTTGCTTTGAGGTTTCAGAAAGAAATAGGTGTCAGCCTGTTCAGAAACCTCAAGGATGATTGGTTGAAATCCTTCCTTCAGAGATTGCTGATGAAAGTCCCCAATCACACCAATTATTTCCGGAGTCGACTGCATCCGATATACTATTCGCTTCCCGATCGCCTCTTCCGGTGATTTAAACCCTAATAAATCGCAAGCAGATTTATTGATCACCACAGCGGCCACATCAGAAGGATAATCTCTATCGAAGGACCTACCGGCCATAATTGTTATTTCAAAGTTCTTGATGAAATCGTAATCCACCTGTGTAAAATAATACGTATTCGAAAGACTAGGTTGACCTCCGGCTCTTCGCACATACCCTGTTGCTTTTCCTCCGATTTCTTTCCCAGGAATAAAGTTAGCTGCCGAAACATTAGCAAAAGAAGCCAGGCGTTCCGCTTCGTTGCGGAACGAAGTTAGTTGTGAGGTATAAACCGAATCATTGTTGTAGTTAACGCGCGGACCATCGATCACAATCGTATTTTTAATTGAGATTCCAAGTTCCTGATCCTTCATAAATACCAATTGGCTGTATAGGATAATCGAACATCCAATCGCCAGTTCACAAATCACAAATTGAAGAGCTAACAAAAGCTTCCGTTCACCACCGATTTTTATTTGTGTTCCTCCATGATCAGAGACATGGGTAATTGGTTTTAGTTTAGCCACTCTGACTGCCGGGTAAATTCCAGATAGTGCAGTTGAAAGTGCGACGGTTGCAAGTGTTACAAACCAGAAGCGTGAATCTGTCAACAATTCCACAACATCAAAACCAAGTAAATCAGATATGACAGAACTAATAGAGGTAATGAAAAATAAGCCCAGCAAAAACGAGCATACATTCATAACCATAGACTCAACCATCAAGTGTGCAAAGAGTGATGCCGGAGTCGCCCAATAGATTTTTCGGACCGAGATTTCCTTCTGGCGTTTAATGGCAGTGGCTGTTGCAAAGTTTACGTAGTTCGCAGATGCAACCAGAATGATCAATATGCCGACACCCAATAGCAAGTACAAGACAGTTTTATTTCCATTGGTTGTGAATTCATTGAACAAACTAGAATTGAGGTGAATTCCCTGCATGTCTTGAAGTGACAATGTCACCCCCTTGTCCGCCCGATACTTGCTGACAATTCCTTTGAGTCCGTTTTCGATAATAGGAACCTGCGAGTTGTCATTAATTTTAATATATGTATAGATGTCATCACCCCAGTTGTTAAGTTCTCCCTCAAGGTTTGAAAAAAGACTGAAAGAGACAATAAAATCAAACTTGAAATGAGTATTTTTCGGAAGGTCTTTCATAACACCCGTTACGATGTAGGTTATCTTGTCGTTAAGCCCAGTCGGCGTCCAGAATCCGTATGCTCCCTCCATCGTTATTTCCTTTCCCAAAGGATCACCGGTAACAAAATACTTATTGGCCATCGACTCGGTCAGCACAATTGAGTTAGGTTTCTTCAATGCTTGAGACTGACTACCTTTGATAAGTGGAAAATTAAAAACACTAAAAAAATTGGTATCGACACCAATTAAACTGCTTTCAAAAAAAATATTATCGCCTGAACGTACCTTCGCTGCGCTAAAGACTTTATGAATCCTTACCACCTGATCGACGGATGGAAATGACTCCCTTAATTCATAGCCTACACGCGAAAATGTAATGGCACTCTTGCTAGGTGGTTCATTGCCTCCCTCGGTCGCATGGACAATCCGATAAATTTTATCAAAGTCGTTATGAAACGTATCGAAACGTAATTCATTCAGAATGTAGATGAAAATAAGAATAGTTGACGCCAATCCGATACCCTGCCCCACCCAATTCACTGCTGAAAAAGCTAGATTGCTCTTAATACTTCTGATTGCGCTTGAAATGTAATATTGAATCATAACTATCCTATTTTTTGCTAGTGAGATTATCCGAACTTAAAGTCACTTTTCTACACACAGTCTCCGTTCTACTGATATTAGCTATTTCTGCGACAGCCGCTGTGGTAGCCTTTGTGATTAGCCCTATAAACTCAAAATCAAGATCATCAAGTTTGTCTTCACTACTATGGTAATGTGGATTTCTCGTATTGGCTCCATCCCCAAGAGAAATAGCTGAGATACCGGCATCCCAGAAGCTTGAATGGTCACTAAAACGCAAATCCCCAGTTCTTTCCCCGTTTCCCTCAACTTCCACGCTTACGATCTTTAATTCCGGAACATAGGTGGCAGCGGC
>CANGVZ010000226.1 GCA_947457285.1 Flavobacteriales bacterium
AACAGGAATTAAGAAACTTTTTCCAGATACCAATTTATCTATGGTGAGAGGAGAGGTGCAAGAAAGTGGAACGACACCGCTGACTGGGGTTAGCGACAAACCGGTGCGTTGGATCAAAATCAATGGTATCACATTTACGGGATTAGATGATGGCTTGTATCATGCTCAGTATGGACAGAAAGTGAGCCTTGTGCATGACACAGCGAATAAAGTAGTGGCCTATTGGAATGAAACTTCCAATTCAGGCAGCGAAGTCAATCAGAGTTCAGTCATCGGTGCGATTGCTATGGTGATTATTCTTACAGCCATCGCATATTATGGTGGAATTTGGAATTTTATCTGGAAAGGAATTAGCGAATGGTGGTTGACCATTTTTATCATATTTTGCTTTAGCCTCTATGCAATCGTATGGACCCCAATATTTGCCTATCGAGAATTGAAAAGGCAGAACGAAGGCCATCGAATGCTTGCTCAACACAAGGGCTAAAATTAGATGTCGTCTTCGTCTTGATCTGTATTCTTGCTTTCTTTATCGAAGTAGACGAGAATAACTCCAAGAAAAAATAAGCCGAATGCGGGATAGAATATTTTAGGATTACGCATCAATCCCGAAAAATAGAGGGCAGCACCAATAAATAGACTCAAGCGACCTGTGAAGTAAAACCAGGCAAACAGTCGTCTTCGACTTTGTTTGAAAATTAGAATACTCCTTAGAGTCATGCCTCCCATTCCTGCGAGCAGTGCTACTCTCCATGCTGGATAGTGCATCATTTGTCCTATTAAGCCTAGCAATAGCACCAATAATGATGCATACCCGAGAATATTATAGGTTTTTTTCTCTGGGTTGCGCTCAGGGTAGTCAAGGATGGGTTTATTTTCGCTGCCGCTGCTCATATGGTGGAAACCAAAATTAAACGCATTTGTTGCATCTCGAATTATGAAATTTGGTAAACTTAGCGATATTTCTCAGGTAGATTTTTCACTGCCGAATGATCATTCGGTTACAAAGGCGGCTCTGGCGAAAGGAAAAACCTCTTTGAAAATATACCAGGGT
Source organism: Flavobacteriales bacterium (assembly GCA_947457285.1). GTDB lineage: Bacteria > Bacteroidota > Bacteroidia > Flavobacteriales_D > Sanyastnellaceae > JAIXWP01. The sequence goes on from CANGVZ010000226.1 coordinate 1,055, forward strand.
GGCACTATGTGGAATATTCCTGATTGGATTGGTAAAATATTCCCAGAGAAAACTCCCAAAAAGGATTTGATGAAAGCCTACGGCACTGCGTTTGGCACGATTGAGCTAAATGCCACGCATTATAAAATCCCCACTAAGGAAGTGGTAAGAAACTGGTATGACGCCATGCCGAGTGATTTCATATTTTGCCCGAAGTTCCCCCAACTCATCTCACACTATAGGAGATTTAAGAATTGTGAAGGCCTTACAGATGAATTTTTAGAAGCCATTCTCGAGTTGAAAGAGAAGCTCTCTTTTTCGTTCATTCAGTTACCGCCCAATTTTACAGCTCAACACGCAGATGCTTTATCCGACTATTTACAAACGCTACCAAGGGATATGAAGTTCGCATTAGAGTTTCGTCACGAATCTTGGTTTGAACCGAATGAACGTTCACTCGGTATATGGAAAACAATGGAAGAGTGCGGGATTGCTTCGGTAATCACCGATACTGCTGGCAGGAGAGATGCTGTTCACATGAGGCTCACCACGCCTCATTGCATTGTTCGATTTGGTGGCAATGAGCTTGATCAATCAGATACTAAGCGCCTGGAAGATTGGGTGGGCCGCATAGAGCAGTGGCAGAAGCAAGGATTGGAAGAGTTTCAACTTTGGATTCATCAGCCGGATAGTGTTTTGACACCAGAGACTTCTCAAGTCTTTGCAACGCTTGTCAAACAACGACTCAAGATTAACGTAAAGACTCCCGTTATTTCGCAAAAATTGTTTTAAAAAAAAAGCCGGGGCAGAGTGTCCCGGCTTTCTATTCGAAAATTTTGCAGGTTTCGAATCAATCGACGTTATCGTCTAAAAAAGTATTGTTGTCGCGAAGTTCTGTTCTCTTCTCACCATTTTCATCGGTGCTTTCGCTCAAAGTGAAACGAGACATGCTGCTTTCGTGACTGTGTTGCACATTCTCTAAAGATACTTTTCTTCTCAAGTAGGCAGGCTCATTTTCCATTTCTGAAAGACCACTTGGTGTTTTCAACTTGAGGGTGAACTCGCGGATTTTCATTTCGCGATCTTTGTTTCGCGCCATAAGTTCCGTTCTGTTAGGACGATCAGATACTTGTACGCTTTCTTTGTGAGCCACACTGTCTGTAGGCTTATTATCTAGTGAGTTGTTGAACTCTGGCTTAAAGTTAAAAGCCATAGGCTTTTCTTCGGGCTTTGGTTCTTCACTCTTGAGTTTCATTGTTGATAGCTCGGGCAACTCATCGTTATTGAAAAGGAGTGGTTGAACTGGCTTCGTTTCTTCATTGAGATGATGAACTTTGATAAAAGGTTCTTCACTCTTGTTATTGATTGGTGCAGCTGGTTCCTCGGTTGGCTTGCTCACTTTGTTTACCACCTCGGTTACGTTGGGAGTATCGAGAACAGGCTTATCGAGAACGTGTTTTACTGGTTCGCTGTTTGAAGAGTCGAGAAGTGTATCCACCGATTTGCCTTGGAATCCTGTAGCAATCACCGTTACGCAGATTTCATCACCGAGAGTAGAATCGTTACCATAACCCCAGATTACTTCTGCATTCATTCCTGCCTGCTCTTGGATGTAGTCAGTGATTTCAGAAACTTCGTCCATGAGAAGTTCATCAGCGCCGTAGGTGATATTGAGAAGTACGAAGTTAGCTCCGTGGATATCATTATCGTTGAGAAGTGGCGATTCGAGTGCAGTATGAATTGCTCTGAGTGCGCGACCCTCACCTGAAGCACGACCGCTACCCATGATTGCGTAGCCGCTATCTTTCATCACAGTCTTCACGTCGTTCATATCTACGTTGACCGTGCCGGTGAGTGTAATTACCTCTGCGATTCCTTTTGCAGCGGTGCACAATACCTCATCAGCGTGGCTGAATGCTTGCTTGAGGGACAGGTTGCCGTATAGTTCGCGCAATTTGTCATTGCGGATGATGAGCAAGGTATCAACTGCATCGCGCATTTCTTTCAAACCTGAGTCGGCTTGCATAGTACGCTTGCGGCCTTCGAACACGAAAGGTACCGTTACGATTCCAACGGTCAGAATTCCCATGTCTTTTGCGATCTTAGCGATTACCGGAGCAGCACCTGTTCCAGTACCACCACCCATACCTGCTGTGATAAACACCATATTGGTATTTGTCGAAAGCAATGCCTTCACTTCATCGAGGCTTTCGATAGCTGCATTCTTTCCAACTTCAGGAATTGAACCAGCACCGCGACCTTCGGTGAGGGTAGAACCCAATTGGATTTTTGTGGGCACCGGACTCTTATCCAAAGCCTGAGCATCGGTGTTACAAACGATGAAATCAACGCCTGTAATACCTTGTTCATACATGTAATTTACGGCATTGGAACCGCCGCCGCCAACACCAATTACTTTGATGATGGAGGAATTTTCCTTCGGTAATTCGAATCTCAAAGAATTTTCCATGGGTCTTCTTATGATTTGTACTTGTAAATCAATGTACTGGCTAATGTGGTTAGGTCAGTACTTTGAATGGTCTAAGAAACTATCATTTTGAGTGAGTCATTAAGAGAATTTTACAAAAGAGTCAACCACCCGATGTTAGTAAATCCGACTTTTTTACACCGTTTTTTTCTGTTCTCGGTTTGTGCTATTTTTGAGAAATGAAACAAGTCCTCTCCCTAATTTTGGAAGCGAAGCAAAGCGGTAAGAAAATGCTCGCATTGCTCATTGATCCTGATAAAATAAAGGGAGATGAGCATTTGGAAAAGTGGATTCAGTTGATTCATCATAGCCAAACTGATTTTGTATTTGTAGGTGGAAGTCTCCTTACAAATAATCAAATGGACGAAGTGGTGAAGATGTTGAAAGCGCATCTATCGGTGCCGATTGTGCTCTTCCCTGGCAATTGGAATCAAATTTCTAATCATGCTGATGCGTTGCTTTTTCTGTCGCTCATTTCTGGTCGCAATCCCGACTTATTGATTGGCCAGCATGTGCATGCAGCGCCAATTTTGAAAACAACCTCGCTTGAGGTTATTTCTACCGGATATATGCTGATCGACTGCGGACGGCAGACTACAGCCTCCTATATGAGTCACACCCTTCCGATTCCATACAACAAACCTGATATAGCCGCTGCCACCGCTTTAGCCGGTGAATATCTAGGAATGAAACTCATTTATATGGACGGTGGAAGCGGCGCAGAACAGCCGATTAGCAGGGCTATGATAAAAAAAGTTGCATCCGCTGTTGAGCTGCCAATCATCGTAGGTGGCGGTATTCGCACAGAGGAAGATGCGGCGGCAGCATATAGTGCGGGGGCAGATATCGTGGTGGTAGGAACCGCAGTCGAAAATGAACCTGAACTTCTTTTTAGCTTCAATGAAATTAAATCTCAATCCAAACAGTGATAAGCATCAGTTGGTAGAATAGATTTTAAAGCATTATTTTCACCCTCTCAAAAAAAATCAAAGACATGGCGATACGCAGACCGTTCAATCTTCAAGGTTGGATTCAAGAGAATCGAGATTTGTTAAAACCACCCGTAGGTAACAAAAATCTATATAAAGAGGCGGGCGATTATATCGTAATGATTGTGGGTGGTCCCAACGCAAGAAAAGATTATCACTACAACGAAACAGAAGAACTGTTCTACCAAATAGAGGGTGATATCAATGTTAGAATTCAAGAGGATGGACAAGCAGTCGATGTTCCGATCAAAGCTGGCGAAATGTTTTTACTTCCCGCAGGTGTGCCCCATCAACCGCAACGTGCAAAAAATACAGTGGGTCTGGTAATCGAGGTAAAGCGAGCGGATCGCGAAATGAAAGATGGCCTTCTGTG
>CANGVZ010000227.1 GCA_947457285.1 Flavobacteriales bacterium
CGAAAAGGATCTAACCCATTGAGTATAGGGCTTAATGATCTCCAGCCTTCTTCTTATTTGCTTCTCCGTTATGATCTCACCGGGCTTTTGTCCTTCTTCATAAGCACTAAAGCCAATTCCATGCATGCCAGCATTCAACACTTTTCTAAACAGATTGCGCAACGATTCTGCGGTGGCCCCTTCATATGAGATACCGGCCAGCGATAATAACTTTTCAGCTTTTGACGACATAATTAGTTGTATTTGAGTTGTTCATTTTTATTCCACAATCCCCACGCTTGTCCTACATCACCTTCGTGACGCACTTTCCATGATTCGTCAAACGAGGAGAAGTAGAAGGTTTCAATGTTTTCTTGTTGGGCCCAGTTTTGAATGTTGATGAAATACCGCATGGCATTTTCTTCGGAGGGTTGTGCCTGCGCGTTGCCGGTACCTTGATCGGGCCAACCGGTTTCTGCAATAATTACTTTTTTACCTTTTGCGGCTTCTTTTGTAACTGTGTACATCTGTTTCAGATAACCTGATGCCTGATCAATGGCGCATCCTTCCCAGAAAGGATAGCAGTTCGCCAGAATCACATCGCAAGCATCTACCAGATCGGTGTGTTCTTTAAATTGGAAGTACGCATCCACATAGCCCACCGGAATATTTGGCAACGCTTTCTTCACTTGCCGGATGTAGTGGATCAATTCTTGTTTGGATAAATCATTGCGCAGGAGTACCTCATTTCCTACTACCGCAATATCCACATATCCTTTTTGTGCCAAGCTGATAAGAGCCTTTATTTCTTCTTCGTTTTTCGCTTTGTTTGTGTCAATCCACGCGCCAACTATGGTCTTCAATCCTTTTTCATGCGCGGCTTTTGGAATAAATTCGTTTCCTTCGGTACATGAGAAAGAGCGCACCCATTTGGTATGCGGAGACACAATCGCCATGCGTCTTTGAATTTGTAACTCTGACAAACTATCTCCAATATTCTGACCTTCCAAATAAGGACTGAAACAAATTCCGTGAAGCCCGCGGTTAAGGGTTGCATCAAAAATCCGTTTTATCTCTTCACGTGATTTTCCCGAAAAGTCGATATCGCTGCTGAGCCTGATAGCAGTACCCAATGATGGCAGTTTATGCCGCTGGTAGTATGATGATGAAGTCTTTTTTGTTTTGGCCGCATGGCGCTCGTTCAATTGTGCGCGAATTTCATTCGCGCGTGTTTCGTCTACATCATAATCTCTCATTGCCCAGATAGCTGTTACCGTACCAAGTATAGGAATGCCAACAAAGAAAATTCGTAACCAAAACATCGTTTCATCAGCTTGAGTTGGTGCATTCGATTTAAAAGCAACCAATGAAAGAATTAAACCACTTAATAAACCTGCTACAGCCGTTCCAAACTTTACCATCCACCAATAGATAGCACCTAAACTTCCTTCTCTTCTTTTACCCGTATTTAATTCATCAATATCAATGACATCAGAAGTCATGGACATCATTAAGGTAAACAAGCTGCCAATACCAAAAGAAAATAATGGAAGGGCAAAAAGAAATAGCCAGGGTTTACCGGGAATAAAAAGTATATACAATAAAATATAGCCAAATACTGAAATGCCCTGAGAAAGTAAAAAGGCTTTCTTCTTTCCCATTACCTTTGACATTCTCGCTACAATAGGAATTACTAATAATGTAGTGATGATAGCACCTACGCTACCAAACAAAGTTGGCCACAATCCAAATCCTTCTTCATTTCCTTTGAACAAATAATACTTGATAATAAAGTAAGAAAAACCGGCTGTTGTTTGGAATGCATTAAAAATTAAAAACGTTGCAATACAAATTTTTCGGAAAGGTTTAATTTCAATTGAAGCTTTTAATCCTTCTTTGATTTCTCCAAAACTATTCAGGATTCCTTTTAAATCTATCGGGCTATAGTTTTCGTTGAGTGTAGATTTACCAGGAATAAAAAATGCGGGAATAGCCGCTAAGATGGCACAACCAATAGCAACATATATTGATAAAGTTCTTACAGCTACATCGCTTGACACAAATAACGATTTGTCTGCCATAATAACCCAAAACCAAGGAGCTATAACCCAAGCTAATTGACCAATGAGTTGAGAGGTGGCCATGATGCTGGTTCGCTCATGAAAATCATCACTCATCTCGTATCCCATGGCAACATACGGAATACTAAAGATGGTAAGACCTGAATAAAAAACTATGGACACAACTAAGAAGTAAATAAAATTGAAAGTAACTCCATTCTCAGCATACAATTGCCACATGAATGCAAAGGAGAATCCTAAAATAACAGCACCTGTTAATATATACTGTCTCCTTCTGCCCCATTTGGATTTTGTATTATCACTCACATACCCCATTATCAAATCAAACAAAGCATCATAGAACTTCGGAATAAAATAGGTTAATCCGAGTAACAATCCGCTAAAGCCTAGTTTTTCTACCAATATCACAGTAAAAATTCCTAATGCTGCAGGAAACATTTGGTTGGCCAACATTCCGATGCCGAATGCAATCTTTTGACCCATCGGCACTTGATTAGTAGAGGTAGACATTGGTTTGGTTATTGGGATAGGTTTATTTTTTTTCTATTCAACTCATTCAAATTTGTAATCCCTCACCCCGTCCTCGTTCCTCGGACACCCCTCTCCCAAGGGAGAGGGGATGGGGGTGAGGGATTCTTTTACTTAGCCGGTGGTGACATCACTTCCTCCAAAAGTTTTTTCTCATTTCCATTGTATGTTTTGATAATTGGATTTCCGTCTCGGGTAAGGTTTTTAAAAATACCCTGATCAACTAGTTTCCAGAGGGGATACTTGGCTTCACCATTAAGTTTGAACAAACCAAAATGATTTTCTGAACCGTTCGGATTGGCTGCATCTTTCCATTGCTCATCAAAGGCTTCAAAATAAAAGCAAGAGATACCATTAGCGTTCGTCCAATCGCGCATGTGTTTGTAATACAATCCCTGTTTGTATTCATCAGTGGCACGCGAGCCGACATTACCATAAAAACCATCAGACGATGAAGCCCAACCCGTTTCGCCAATGTGAATTGGTTTTTGTACACCCAGACTTTTCACGTAGCTGGCCACAGAGTCATATTGTGCTTTGGCAAAATCGCGCGCACGAGCCATCGCAGCGTCTGCTTTTTCAACTTCGGATAGTTTTGATTCCTCAGCTGGAACACGCCAGAAGTTTGGATTGTAGTGGGTGTTGTGATACGGATAGGTGTGCATGGAAATATAATCCACTGCCTTTACAAGCTTCGCTAAGTCTTCGGTGTGATAGCTCAAGTCTGCGCCACCCCACGAAGCAAAATCATCTGAGCAGGTGATCCATAAATCTTTTGGCAATTGGCCGGAAGCTTTCAACGCCTGAACATGGTTTACCCATTTTAGAATAACCGAGGGTTGTACGTAATAACTTGCTGCCCATCGCACCATCGCTTCGTTGCCAACAGCAAGTATTTTAACGATATCCGGATATTGATTGGCTAACGCCACTGCTCTTCCGATTTCACCTTCGTTTTGTAAGCTTTCAATGTTATGATCGGGAGCTTGATCGGTCCATGCATTTTTGCAATCAATCCAGGCGCCCAACATCACATACATTTCAAAAGTGGGATCAGCCTGCTTTAACTCGTGGATAGCTTTGAGCAAGTTCGAAGCGTGCGGGAGTTGAACATTGTAGGTCCGGACGATTCTAATTCCCATAGCGGATAAGATTTTCAACTCTTCCTGTAGTTGGGCGATAGTTGGCTGTTGTTGCCTTGTCTTTTCTCTATAGCCTTCGTAACAAATAGCTTGGTAATCTTTGTTGCCTAAAATATCTTTTGCTGTCACTTCTCTTTTTTTATTTGGTTGAACTGATTGTGATTGAACGTGGCCAACATAAATGGCTGTTGTAAATACCCATGCCAAGCTAATTATTTTTACCAACGAATTCATAACGAATTTAGAGGTTCATGCGTCTTCCAGTCATCCATTCATATTCCTTTATGATACGATAGTCCAAAGCCCAACGGGAATAATGGCTCAATGGTGCGATCCCAAAAATTAGGACCATACTTACCTTGATAATCTTCTTCAGACTTCGGCCACGAATGAGGAAGCTTTCCCTTGAAATCGTAATCGCCAAACAATACCTCGGCAATGCCTTCGCCTTCTGAGCCTGGGAACCAAGCGGCTACAAAAGCATCGACTTGTTCGAGTTGTTTCGTTACAACCAGTGGCCGTCCTGAAATAAGGACTACCACGGTTTTGATTCCTTTTGCTGTGTACTTATCGACCAGCATTTGATGCTCTGGTGTGAGTGTAAGTTGGTATTTGTTCATGACTCCACCAATATCGCCCATAAACTCTGCATAGGGAGTTTCGCCCACTACTATCACAGCCACATCTACACTATCATAATCGGCACTGCCATCTGCATCATATAAAACATCTTGCGATGAAAATTTTCTCAATCCTTCCAAGATGGTTGTAGCACCCGCATAATTTTCTGTCATACCCTGCCAGTTCACCGTCCACCCACCGGATTGTAAACCAGAGTTATTACCAAACTCACCCACCAACGCGATCTTGGCGTCCTTCTTTAACGGCAACACATTGTTTTCATTCTTGAGTAACACAAGGGATTCCCGTACTGCTTGTCGGGCGACATCGCGATGCGCCTGAATTCCAATCTTAGAGATAAGCCTGAGATCTGGAAAGGGATTATCAAAAAGACCTATCCGGAATTTCTGCCTCAATATTCTACGTACCGCATCGTCAATTCTTTCTTGTGAGATGACTCCACTCAGCACACCATTCCGTACACCTTCCACATACATGTTAAAG
>CANGVZ010000228.1 GCA_947457285.1 Flavobacteriales bacterium
AATGGAGTTGCTGAATGTGGCACGAGAAAAAGCCACTTTGCATATAATTACCAATGGCTTCAAAGAAGTTCAAGGTTTTAAAATTGAAGGTGGCAGGCTGGGTGGCTATTTTCAGGAAATAGTAAATAGTGAGGATGCCGGTTTTAGAAAGCCTAGCAAGGAGATTTTTGAGTACGCCATGAAAAAGGCCAATGCGACAGCCTCAGAATCATTAATGGTAGGAGATGACTGGGATGCTGATATTATTGGGGCAAGAGACGCAGGAATCGATCAGGCTTTTCTCACCAATACTGAGCGCATGCAACAAGAACTCACAGGTACAGCTCCATCACGTCACAATTATCAAGCTAATTATACAATTGATTCTCTTCGAGAACTCATACCTTTGTTTCAATAAAAAATACCAATATGGAAGAAAATAAAAATCCCAATCCCAATCAGTTGAATATTGAATTGGGTGAAGAAGTAGCTCAGGGCACATACAGTAATCTTGCAGTGATTACTCATAGTCCTGCTGAATTTGTTGTAGACTTTATTCGCATGATGCCGGGTGTGCCAAAGGCTAAGGTACAATCACGCATCATTCTGACTCCGCAGCACGCTAAGCGCTTGATGCGCGCTTTGGCTGACAATATTGCTAAATATGAATCTCAAAATGGAAAAATTTCGGAAACACCAGGAATGGATCCGATGATGACCATGAATTTTGGAGGCCCTCAGGGGCAAGCGTAATTAGATTACTGCTATAATATTTCCCTTTAATGTCTTATTCAAGAATGGAGAATTGATGCTTTTCGATCTCCATTCTTTTTTACCGAATGTTTGTTCGGTTTCTGTTTCAAAAATGGTCAATTCTGCCTGGTAATTTTCTTCGATACTGCTGATTCCCATTCCAAGCACACGTGCAGGGCCGGTGGTGAACTTTTCTACGATGGTGGGCACATCAATTTGATTTTCAAGATGTGTAAGCGCCACGCTAAATGCGGTTTGAATGCTGCTTATTCCGAAGTTAGCATATTCAAATTCTAATACTTTGTGTTCGTGGTCTTCCGGTTGATGATCACTGCATATTGCATCGATAGTGCCATCTTTAAGCCCTTTGATGATGGCCTTACGATCATCATTTGTTCTGAAAGGAGGCAAAACTTTTAGATTGGAGTCGAAGGTCTCTAAATCCTTATCCAGATATGCCAGTTGATGCGCTGCAATGGCGCAAGTTATATTTAATTTATCTTTTTTAGCCTTGCGAATCAATTCTACGGATTGAGCAGTAGAGATGAGGGATACGTGAAGTTTTCCACCGGTATATCGGAGCAATTCTATATCTCGCATGAGTCTCAACTCTTCCGATGTATTCGACAATCCCTTCATGCCGGTGTTCACACTGGATGGCCCTTCATTGATAAGCCCGCCAGGATTCACACCACTATCATAAGGGAAGGACATCACCAAGCCATGAAAGTTTTTCGCATATTCCAATGCGCGCACCATCATTTCGGTAGACACAGATTTCTTGTCATCGCAGAATGCAACTGCGCCAGCTTGCTGCATGTCATACATCTCAGCTAAAACTTTGCCTTCCATTTTTGCAGATAGCGCACCTGCCGGAAGTATTTCAACAGTATGATGCGCATTGCGCGAAGTGATGTATTCTATTTGAGCTTTTGAATCAACCACCGGATTGGTAGAGGGCATGGTAACAACGAATCTGAAGCCTCCTGCAAGCGCGGCGTCCATTCCAGAATTTAAGTCTTCTTTATGCTCGTCTCCAGGATCTCTAAAATTGGCGCGTAAATCAATCCAGCCAGGAGATACGCAGATGTTTTTTCCTGAAATAATTTCTGCTTTCGACTCACTAATAGTCGATGCGACTTTTACAATTACACCTTTATCAATCAGAATGTCTCTTTTCTTACCATTGTGGCTTGAAGTCGGATCAATTATTAGGGCTGACTTGATAAGGGTTTTCATATTCTATTTCAAGTATTTTATGAGTAATATTTCGATTGCCAAAAAAATGAGTGCCCATACGAGCATGGTATACCACATCTTTTTACCTGTATCTAATTCGTTGGCGAATTTACCAATGCTATCGGTGTCTGCGTCTATTACACTGAACATATTTAGATTCGACTCTTTCAACTGCTCGCTAATTTCTTCAACTGACAATGATGCCATATCCGATTCATTGCGATCATAATTGAATGCGACTACATCGACCACCGAATCACTTAATATGAGGTTAAAGAGTCCCGCTTCTTTCAATTCACTATTGAAAAATACCTCCGTATTGCCTCCAGCATTGCGGTGTTCAGGAATCACCTCGAGTTCAGAATTCAATTGTTTTAAACGGAATGTTTCGTCACCAGTAATAGAGGTGTTGTTGAGGCTTACAAAATTTTCTTTCCCCAAAACATAGCTCAGCGGCCTTTGGGTAAAACTGGATTCTGCAATGCGAAGCATCAACGTTGGGAACAAGCTATGTCCTGTGAATGTGCTTGACTCTTTGCTAAGAGAAACTGCTGTCATATAGGACTTTCCCGACTTAAGCGATGATGCAATAAAAAATGGATCTCCGCTTTGCATAGTGGAAACATTTTGAACCAGACTTTGACTCGGCGCAACAAGTTTAAAATAACTTCCCACATTCGGTAGGTCTAGCTTTTCATTGCTGTTGCTTCGTTTCTGAAGAACACCTTTTAGAAGATAGTGGTCATAATTGATATTCACAACGGGATTGCCGGGATCAAATCCAAAAGCGATTTTACCAGCTACGCTTCCCAAATTTAGTTTTTGCGTTATTGAATTGAAGGCACTGATATCCGCGTCTTCAGCGGGAATGATACAGACGCTTCCTCCATTTGAAACAAATTTTTCCAACTCAAGGGCAAGACCACTTCCGGGAGCTCTCAGTTGATTGAGAATAATCAAATTATATTTACCAAACGCGCCATAATCAAGACTGCCCTCACTTGCGCTAGAAAACTTGAAATAAGGATCTTCACCAAATACCAACGAAACTGGATCACCTGCTAGACCGGCATTTGGAGTTACATTTAGAATGCTGATTGAAGGAGCAACTGCAAACGAGAAGTAAAAGTCATTATCAAATCTTACCGGCGAATCATCGATGGAAAGTACGCCGTATTTATAGCCGGGTTCTGTATTCGTGAACCCCAGTTCTACATCCACTGCTGAGTTGGCAGGGACGTTGGCACTGGCCACGCTTTTTTGTTGGTCGTTAATCTTTAATTTTATGGCAACATTTTCTCGGTCTTCGTCACCGTAGTTCTTTAGTCTAACAAATAGCTGTTCTACTTGGTTAAGCTGTCGAATAGGGGAGTTGAACCACACGCTGTCAATTCCAACATTTAATTCAAGGCTTGAGTTTCCAGGTACAATTCGGTAAGATACTGTAGTATCAGCTTTTATGGAAGCAATATCTACTGTGTTGCGCTGAAGGTCTGAAAAGAGATAGGAGACTTTTACCGGTTGTGTAGCTTGTCCGAGAACATCATTTTGTCTGGATACCACTTCTGAATACTTGCGAACCGAAGGTGAAAGTTCAATTTCTTGTATGAGTTGAACCATTTCGTCAATTCCAACTAATCGTTGGTGGCGTCCCTCGAAGTCATTGGTCACTAATTGAAAACGATCAGAAGGTTGATGCGCTTCAACCACTTGGATGGCTTTATTTTTTGCAATATCTAGTAATCTGCCAGAGTTGCTTTCGGCTTCACTGCTATAGCTGTTGTCAATGTAGATGCTCACAGCCTTGTCTCCGGCCTTCATATCACTATCGCTGACGGGGAAATAAGGTTGCGCAAAAGCTAAAACGATACATGTAATTGCCAATATTCGTGCGGCAAGAATCAATAGATGTTTAAGCTTGGATTTGCTTTTGGTTTCGTGTTGAATTTCCTGAAGAAAAGCAACATTAGAAAAGAGAACCTTTTTGAATTTGCGAAAATTAAAAAGGTGTACAATAATCGGAATCGCAATCGCCGAGAGTCCCCAAAGTATTTCCGGATGAACAAATTTCATACTGCTACAAATCTACAAAGGAAGGTGGATACAGAATCAAAGTACTTTTCCGTCTTTCATAATTAATGTCCGGTCAGCCATTTTTGCTAATTCCTCATTATGAGTTACGATGACGAAGGTCTGCCCGAAATCTTTTCTCAAATTGAAGAAAAGCTCATGCAGGTCGCGGGCATTTTGTGAGTCGAGGTTTCCGCTGGGCTCGTCGGCAAATATCACATCCGGAGCATTCATGAGCGCTCGGGCCACGGCTACTCTTTGTTGTTCTCCACCCGAGAGCTGCGCTGGTTTGTGTTCGACCCTATGACCTAGGCCTAAAAGCTCGAGTAATTCAGTGGCTCTCTTTCGCGCTTCTGACTCGCTCGTTTTCATTATGAATCCAGGTATACACACGTTTTCAATCGCGGTAAACTCTGGAAGCAGATTATGGAATTGAAAAATGAAACCTATGTGTTTATTACGAAATTGTGCTAAGGCCTTGTCGTTGAGGTTACTAATTTCTTGGTTTTGAAAAATCAACTTTCCTCCACTTGGTTTGTCCAAAGTGCCCAGAATATGCAGCAATGTTGACTTTCCAGCACCAGATGCACCGACAATTGAAACGATTTCACCTTTTTCAATTTTCAAATCTACGCCCTTGAGCACCTGAATGCCCCCATAACTTTTGGTCAATGCCTTTGTTTCAATCATACGGCAAAGAAAAGCCAAAAAAAATCCCAAATTGTGAATTGAAAGTTTAAATGTTCTTTCAATTAAAAGAAATCGTGATATACATTCGCACACAAAATTTTTCAGTATGA
>CANGVZ010000229.1 GCA_947457285.1 Flavobacteriales bacterium
AATCCAATTTTATTGATAGCATCAGCGATGTTGTAGAACAAATCTACGTTTGTGGAGCCCCAACCGAGCGAGGTGTTGAGCCAGCCTCCAGGCATACACATGTAGCCAATCGGGTAAATTGCCCAACCCACCAGTACAAACCACGCAAGAATTCTCACACTTTTTGCGACCATTGGATTATCGGACTTTTTCGCCAATTGTGCGACTTCACCCACCCATGCTGCATATAGGATATATATATAGCCAAGAGTTGAAAGCACGCCGTAAACAACAGAATGCGTTGAGTCGCCGCCCTCAGGATTGAAAGCCTCACCAATGTAACCGAACACGAGCATCCATACAGAAGCAATGATAAGCTTCCATAGTAGGCCCACTTTGGCACCAGCGGCTTTTGTCAACAGGTAAAACTCCACGCACATCAAAGGAACCGTTAATGTCCAGTCGATGTAACGAAGTGCTGTTGGGTTTTCTCCAGTTGCCAAATAATAATCGCGCATATAGTAATAATGCACTGCGGCAATGAAGGTGATAAGACCTGAAACCAGGAGTGAAAGTTTCCACTTTCCATCTACTCTGCTTCTTTCAAAAAAGAAGAAAATAGATGCAGCGAGCATGGCCATGTAGCCAGTGAAGAAAGTAAACGCTACCGCGTCATCTTTCGGAATGGTTAGAACGTTAAGGATTTGCATAATGATAATGTTTGATTATGCCCTCAACAACACCATGAAAATCAAGATGTTTGTTTAACGCTTGACAATACATACTAAAAAGAGTCAGCAATGATGTTTTTGTATTGAATTCAATTCAAATGTTTTAAAGTCGAGCGCAAGAACTTCCATTTGTATTTTTTTATCACCCCACGAGGGATGAGCTTTCAATACATTTGTATTATAATATCTACTTATGTCAAAAGTGGTACTGGTGACGGGAGCCAGCAGCGGGATCGGTAGGGCAATTGCCATCACGCTTTCCAATGCGGGCTATAAGGTGTTCGGCGCCAGTAGGAGTGTCGAAACAGGACTAGTCTCTGATGGAGTTATACAACTTCAGCTAGATGTGACGAATGAAGAATCAATAAAAAAAGCATTATCATATGTTCAAGAGAAAGAAGGACGACTGGATGTTCTCGTGAACAATGCAGGTCTTGGAATGATTGGTGCTCTTGAGAATACCTCATCGCGACAAGTTGAAGAAATCTTTCAAACAAATGTTTATGGTGTGCTCAACATGTGCAGAGCCGCCTTACCTATGATGCGCCAACAACGCAGCGGAACTATTTTTAATGTGACATCCATTGCAGGATTGATGGGACTCCCCTTTAGAGGTATTTATAGCGCAAGCAAGTCTGCGGTGGAAGGTTTCTCTGAAGCCTTGAGCGCAGAAGTAAATCAATTTGGAATAAAAGTAATAATCATTGAACCTGGAGATTTCAAAACAGGCATCAATGAAAACAGAAGGATTGCTGAACTCCAAAGTAGTGTTTACGAACCATTTCAATCAGCAGTGATTGCACAAGTGAACCGTGAAGTCAATGACGCTCCAGATCCTTCCTTGATAGGTCATGCACTAATTCGCATGTTAAAGAAAAACCATCCTCGACTTCGCTATAAAGTGGCTACTCCATTCCAAAGATTCTCGGTGCTCGTAAGAGACATCATACCTGACCGTTGGTTTGAAACACTCGTGAAGCGTTACTATAAAATGTGACGAATCAATCCACCCAATCTGCAATAAACACGTTTGTATCACGCGTGCGTCCATTGTGGCGATTGCTGCACCAAACGAACTTTTTACCATCTGGGCTGAACATAGGGAAAGAATCGAATTGGTCGTCAAAGGTCAACTGTTCCATACCCGTTCCATCAATATTGATCATATACAAATTGAATGGAAAACCTCTTTCACTTTTATAGTTAGAGCAAAAAATAATCTTGTCGCCTTTTGGTGTGAATGTCGGTGCCCAGTTGGCCTTGCCCAGATTGGTTATCTGACGTGCGTCAGAACCATCAGCATTAGCTACCCAAATTTCCATATTGGAAGGTTCTACCATGTCTTTATCAAGAAGCTCTTTGTATGCTGTTTTCTCTTGTTCTGTTTTCGGGCGACTCGCTCTCCAAACGATTTTAGACCCATCTGCACTGAAGCAAGCACCTCCATCGTATCCCAATTGATTGGTGATTTGTTTTACATTTTTACCATCAATGTCCATAATGTAAAGTTCCAAGTCGCCAGTGCGTAATGACGTGAAAATAATTTTGTCACCTTTGGGACTAATCGTAGCCTCGGCATCGTAGCGTGGCTCTGTGGTGAGCTGCTTGGTGATATTTCCTTTGAGATCTGCTACGAATATATCGTATGACGGATAAAGCTGCCACACATAACGACGCCCCATATCAGGCACCGGAGGACATGAATCTCCACCGAGGTGTGTGGATGCATACAAAATAGACTTATTGTCTGGCATAAACCAGCTGCACGTGGTGCGGCCCTTTCCTGTAGAGACCATCTTTAATTTTGAGCTATCCGCTTTTACATTTACGTCGAGCAAGAAGATTTGATCGCAACCCAATCCCCAACCCGGATTGTCACTTTGAAAAATTAATTTCTTTCCATCAAAGCTCCAATAGGCTTCTGCATTATTACCGCCGTAAGTGAGCTGGCGCACATTTTTAAAATGTTTTTCTTGTTCGTAGTGAATGGGCTCCTGGGAGTAGTCCTTAGCAGGCGCAGTATTCGCGCTTGAAGCTGAAGATGTTGCTGGCCTCTCTGGCATAGGCTGAGCGTAAACAGGTTGCGTTCTATAGCATGACGAGAATAGGCTGCAAGCCAGAATAAGCGTAAAAAGAATTGTTTTCATAATGCAAATTGGTGGGCAAAAGTAGCATGGGTCACTGAAAATAGCCTCATAGAATTGTAAATTGCGCCCACAATTACATTCCAAACCATGAATAAGCGCATCTTTTTCTTTTCTTCTATATTGAGCGTCATGCTTATCGCTCCAGGATTTCAATGCTCGCAGTCAAAGCGCGTGCTCAAAAAAAAGCTGGAAATTTATGAGTTTAGCATGCAGCGCTCGGTTAAAGTATTAGCCTCAGACAGTTTGGAAGGACGAGGCACTGGAACTGAAGGTGAGCGCAAAGCGGCAGCTTACATTATTTCTCAATTTGAAGCAGCTGGTTTGAAGCCAATGGGTGAGAATGGTACGTGGACTCAAAAATTCACCTTCACTCCTCACCCACCAATTCAAAAACATCAAGTTGGAGACTCCACTGTATTGGGAATGGCATTGGTAAAGGAAATCAGTGGCAATAATGTGTTAGGATACATTGATAACAAAGCGGCCACAACTGTTGTGATCGGGGCGCACTACGATCACTTGGGCTGGGGCGATGAAAACTCACTCTTTGGCGGCGGAAGAGCCATACACAACGGCGCTGATGATAATGCGAGCGGTGTTTCGGTGATGCTCGCGCTCGCTCATGACTTGAAGAAAAGCAAATTGAAAAATAACAATTACCTTTTCATTGCTTTCAGTGGTGAGGAAAAAGGATTGTGGGGAAGTAACTTTTTCGCGAAAAATCCAACTGTATCGAATATGAACTATATGATCAATATGGATATGGTGGGCAGATTGAACGCTGAAAAAGCGCTTTCTATCAGTGGTACAGGAACGGCTCCTGATTGGAAAGAAACATTAGAAAAAAGCAATGAATTCGGCTTTAATCTAGTGCTTTCAGAAAGCGGCGTTGGACCAAGCGATCACACCTCGTTTTATAATGTAGGAGTGCCTGCTATTCATTTATTTACCGGACAACATGCAGACTACCATAAACCGAGCGATGATGCTGATAAAATTAACGTTGAAGGCCTGTATGCTGTTAAGTTTTACGTGATGAACATTATCAAAGAATTAAACAAAAAAGGCAAGTTAACTTTCCAAAAGACAAAAGATGAAAGCACAAATACTGCAGCAGACTTTAAAGTGACGTTAGGTGTAATGCCTGATTATTTGTTTGGAGGCGAAGGAATGCGCATCGACGGCACGCGCGAAGGAAGACCTGCAGCGGCGGCGGGATTGAAACAAGGTGACGTGGTGATCAAAATTGGAG
The DNA here is from genome assembly GCA_947457285.1 of Flavobacteriales bacterium. Classification (GTDB taxonomy): domain Bacteria; phylum Bacteroidota; class Bacteroidia; order Flavobacteriales_D; family Sanyastnellaceae; genus JAIXWP01. The sequence goes on from CANGVZ010000229.1 coordinate 4,110, forward strand.
AGTATCCGGTAAAAGACATGACCGGTTATATGGAAGCCCTTTCAAAGTTTGAAAAAGGTCAAACCACGGAAATCATTTTCATACGAGACGGGAAAGAAGAAAAGTGCTTGGTGACTTGGTAGTCTAGCTCACCAATGCTGCCATCGCGATTCCAATAACGATGGCCAAAAATTTCCACCAATTGAATTTATGCCCCTCTTCACTTTCGAAGATAATTGTCGTCGAAACATGTAACAGGATACCAATCAAGATACCTGTCACCTTTGGCGTTAGCTCTGTCACCCAAGTTTGATCTGTTTGTATCAACAAATAATGGGAGAATGCCCCTAATGGAGCCATCAGCGCGAAAAGCAGCAATAAAAGCAACGCACGGCTGAGCTTCACGCCACTGCTGATAAGCAACGCAGCGAATACAAGAGATTCAGTGACCTTATGAAGCGAGATCCCCAAAAGGAGCGAGCCGCGGTGGTCGTGAGTATGAACGTGGCCATGGTCGTGGCCAGCATGGTTGTGTAGATGTTCGGGCATTGCTCCACCAAATGGCATTCCTTCAATGAAAGCGTGAATCCACAGGGAAATCATGATCATAAAAAGGAAACGCGTGCCAGCATGAGCATGCACATGTGCGTGGCCATGCTCGATTCCGTGGCTAAAAAAATCCAATACCACTTGCAACATAAAGCCAGCGAGTACATACCAACCAGCGTGTTCGATACC
>CANGVZ010000230.1 GCA_947457285.1 Flavobacteriales bacterium
ATATTGCTAGATACTGCTTTTGGCTATTTGAATACATCTTTTGTAGACATTCTTGCACAAACCACCATCGGTCCTGTGGGATATTTGGTGGCCGCTATCGACACCTGTTATAGTGGCATTCCGCCGAGTCCAAACACCAGTGCTGCTGGAGATATTTGTAATACATCGGTTTTCCTGGATCCCATTGGATATGCGCTCTGCGAAGATTTTGTAACCCTTTCATGGTCACCCTATGAAGGCTGGGAAGAGGGAGTAGAAAGCTATGAAGTAATTCACAGTTTTGAAGGCGGCGCACCCGCAATCGTCGCCTCGGTGCCTGGGACACAACTCACCTTTCAACACGCTGTAACCGTTGGAGGTAACAATAGCTACTATATTCGAGCAAGACACAGCAATGGCACCTATACTGCCATATCCAATTTGCGCCTTGTGAATGTTATTTATCCGCCAAGTCCGGCATTTAATTATATCACCTCCGCAACGGTTTTAACAGAAGAAAAAATAAGGGTGGAATTCATAACCGAAGCTGTGGGTAGTGATGTTTTTTATACCATCCAACGACAAACCGTTGGCACAGACGATTGGGATGACATGACCTACATCAATTCCAGCGGGCTTGATTTTATCGCTTATGAGGATAGTTTGGATATCAACACAAATGTTTTCTCTTACGAATATCGTTTTATTGCTCAAAACATATGCGGCGACACCATTGACACGAGCAATGTGGCTGTGACTATGTTACTCAACGGATTTGCTTACAATGATCGCCTTTCATTGGCGTTGCAGTGGAGTCCTTATCTGGGCTGGGAAGATGGCGTAAATGAGTACCTCATTTATCGCAAAGAAGGTTTGGATGGCATTGAAGAGCAAGTGGCAAGTGTGCCCGGTAATGTTACTTTTTACGAAGATGATGTAAGCGATCTTCGATTTAGTCCTGGAGATTTCACCTATCGCATCGAAGCTGTTAGCCGTGTAGGAACCTATCCTGATGTCTATTACAGCATGAGTAATCCCATTCGTTTAAATTTGGAGCCTATCATTTGGGTGCCGAATGCCTTCGTGGTAGATGGCTTCAACACCACCTTTCAGCCTATTATTTCATTTGCCAATTTTGATGAATATCGCATGATCATCTACAGCAAGTGGGGCGATGTGATTTATGACACGACGGATATCAACGCTCCCTGGGATGGATTCATGAATGGGGAGATTGTTCAGGAAGGTGTTTATGTATATTTCATTACAATTGAAGATGGAAAAGGTCGACCAGTGGAAAAGCGAGGAACAGTATTACTTTTGAGCGACCGTGACCAATAATCCATTTCATTTTATCATCGATCAAGGGAATAGCCTCACGAAACTGGCGCTATTTCAATCGGACGAGCTCGTTTCCGTTTTTAAACTAAAAGATGATGAGCAGGAGAAGCTCACATCTTTGATATCCGCACATCCCGAAGCAGACATCTTTGTATCCAGCGTACGCAGCGATACTTCATTTATTGAAAAAAGTCTGAGCTCCTCGAATAGATTGATTTATTTTGGAAGAGATCACCGGCTTCCTTTTGGGGTAAATTACTCCACACCACACACACTTGGCCTTGATCGTTTGGCCAATGCAGCCGGTGCTTTGGAAAAGTTTGGCGAAGAGAACATTTTGATAATAGACTGCGGAAGTTGTATTACATGCACCCTATTAAAAAGAGGCGTTCTTGAAGGAGGATCAATATCTCCAGGTTTGCGGATGCGGGCGAAGGCATTGAACCATTATACCGGAAAGCTACCATTGGTGGAAATCGCTTATGAGTTTCCAGAAATGGTTGGCAGAAGTACAAAGGACTCCATTTTGAGTGGGATAATCAGGGGCATAATTCATGAAATTCGAGGAATAATTACCGAATATTGTAGTGAAAATGACGCATTGAACGTCATAGTTACTGGGGGAGATGGAGGATTTTTGGGAAGCTACTTGAAAAGCCCCATTTTTGCAAACGAAAATTTGACCCTGATGGGGTTGAACAAAATTTATCTTTTTAATTATTGTGAGAAAAATATTTAGTGGAATACTACTGACTCTTTTTGCTTTGTCGGCTTACACGCAAGCGGGAATCAGCAACCCCTATTCACGATTTGGAATTGGAATATTAGATCCAGCAGGCTCGGTCAATCACTTTGCGATTGGCGGCATCACAGCCCCAATACTCGATGTCAATGCCATCAACCTATTCAACCCCGCCACCTATGCAAATCTCTCGCGCACCACGCTTCAGCTTTCGGGAAAGGGGTATACTCAGGATATTACCAATGGAAATTCTAGCGAAACATTCAGAGCTGGACAAGTATCAGAAATCGCGTTTGGTTTTAAGAAACAAGGAGCACGCTGGGGTATAGCACTCGGGCTTGTGCCTTACAGCACTGTAGGCTATAACCTTACCACACCTGTGGTGGTGAATGACTCAACTTCGGCATCTTATAAATACGATGGCAGCGGAGGTATTAATCGTTTGGTAATCGGATTTGGAAGATCGTTTCGACTTTACAAAATCCCACAATACAATACAACACTTACTGGTACCGCCAAATTAAATAATGAAAACAGGGTAAAAGAGCTGCGAGATTCGCTTGCTATCGTGAAGCCCCGTTTGAGTGCTGGTATCAACCTCAATTATCTTTTTGGCACCTTGCGACAAGAAAGTCGGGTAGAATTTACCTCACTCAATTTCTTTTCGACCAAAAACACCACTCGCACCACGGTATTAGACTTTACACTCGATGGAGGCGTTCAATATTTTATGCCTTTAAAATTAAAGTGGGACAACCGCAAACTCAAGAGCGGAGTGTATTTGAACTTGGGCGCTAACTACACCATCGGAGGTGATTTGAAATCCAAGAATGAAGTTCTTGGTGAGATGTATCAACTGCGAAGCGGTCGTGAGTCCACCATTGACACTACCTATTTCATCCCATTGGAAATGGGGACAGTCAGCATCCCTTCCCGCATCGCAGTGGGAGCTAGTATTTTGTGGACCGGTCAAGAAGGACGCACCACTGCACTTTCATTTGAATTCAAAAATCAGGACTGGAGCACGTTTAGCAGTTCGTTTGATCGAAGCCTTACGAGTAATGAGTTAACCGCTTATACTAATATTGCCATTGGTTTGGAGCGCACTCCTCGAAATACTGAAGCAGCAAACAATATTTTCGAACGCACCACTTATCGCATTGGTGTTAGAAGCACGAACACCTATTTAAACGTGAGAGATCAGAATATTCAACAGCAAGCTGTAAGTGCTGGATTTTCTATACCAATTCTCTCATCGAGAAGCAGCAGCAGATTCAATTTTGGGATTGAGTATGGTCAAGGAGGAACGATAAGCAATGGTCTTTTGGAAGAAGATTTTATCAATGTCCAGATTGGATTTTCACTCACGCCTCACTTCCTAAATCCTTGGTTCGTTCAGCGCCGCTATGATTAAGCCTCTGCCCTATCTAGTTTTTGTATTGCTTGCAGTCGTCAGTGTATCTTGTAAAAACAAGATGTCCGATATCAAGGCTGCGACGGATGAAATCATCGTGCCCTTGCAGACGAATTTCGACGCGGAGTACCGATATACAGAAAATGGCGAGTTAAGAAATATCTTAAAGGCAAAGCAGATAGATCAGTATGGAGGTGAAAATCCATACATCGAAGCTTTGGGTGGATTTACCATGATATTTTATGATAGCATTGATGTAGAAGAAGCGCGGCTAACGGCAGATCATGGGATTTTTTACCAAAAGAAAAATGAATTGACCGCCAATAAGAATGTGGTATTGCGGAATACACAAGGAGAAATGTTGGAAACAGACAAGCTCATTTTTCAACAAGACAGCTCCAGGATTTTCACAGATGCGCCAGTCAAAATCACCAGTGGTAGTGGTGTATTCTATGGAAAAGGATTAGAAAGCAACAGTTCATTTACTCGTTATAAAATTCTGGAACCGACAGGAGACATTTACTTCGAAGATGAAGAAACTTCTGTACCTTCGTCCAATGGAGAGAGTAAATAAATTCTTTGTTCATTTTTGGCTGGCTGTAAGTATCGCCTCAGCAATTTATGCTGGCGTAATGATTTACCAGCACGGCTGGGATCAGGCGAAAACAAATTTATTTGTACCGGTAGTCGCGTTTATATGGTATTTATTTCGTCGCAGCATGAACAAGCGCATAGAGAATAATATGCGCAATCGCTCTTGAACTTTAACTTTGCACTGATGGACCCCGGGTGGTTATTAATTGTCATATTATCCTTAGTAGCTTCCGCATTTTCAAGCGGAGTAGAGATAGCGTTCATTACTTCCAATAAGTTCAAGCTCGAATTAGACAAAAAACAAGGCGTTTTTGGAGCTGATATTATTTCCTATTTCGCAGCGAGACCCAAAATGTTTATTGCAGCGATGCTGGTGGGTAATAACATCGCATTGGTCATCTATGGATTATATATGGGCGATGCGATAGTTGATTTCCTTAGTCTTAATTTCAGCGGTACCGTGGAGTGGCTAGGTGAATACGGGCTTTTGATTACCCAAACACTCATCTCCACTGTTATCGTCTTGATTTTTGGTGAATTTATACCCAAAGCGATCTTTTCGATCAACCCCAATCGCTGGCTCAATCTGCTGGCCGTTCCACTTGCTGTATGGTATGGTTTGCTTTGGATATTCGCTGTGGTCGTAACCGCCATTAGCAATGCATTTCTCAGATTGGTAGGATCTTCAAACAACAGCGAAGAAATTGTTGGATTTGGCCGAATAGATCTCGACCATTATCTCACTGAAGCTACG
>CANGVZ010000231.1 GCA_947457285.1 Flavobacteriales bacterium
AAAACATCAGGCGTATAAATATTAATAATGCCACTGATTCCCTGATGGGAAAGCATCCATATATTGGTTGGAAAAAGGCTAAAATCATTCAAGCTTATCTTCAAAAGCATGGTGCTTTAAAGTCATGTGATGATTTGCTGAAAATGCGCATTTGGTCGGAAGAAGAGATCAGTCAATTGTGCGATTATCTAAAATTTAGTGATGATTGAAAGCTTGCTTACTTTTGTAGCATATCCCAAGAATATGCAATCATTAGAAGACAAGATAAAGAACACAATCGTAGTAGTACCTGACTTTCCTAAGCCTGGTATTTACTATAAAGATATAACGCCAATATTTCAAGATCCAGAGTTGTGTAAAGAGATTTTAGAGTCGATGCGTTCGGAGTTTCGCGGGCTAAAAATCGACGCCGTATTGGGAATGGAAAGTCGGGGATTTCTCTTCGGCTTACCGTTGGCGATGGCATTAGACATTCCATTTATTTTAGTGAGAAAAAAAGGAAAGTTGCCACGAGAAGCGCATTCAGTAAGTTATGCATTGGAGTACGGCGAAGCGGTAATTGAAATGCATAAAGACGCCCTAAAGCCAGGACAAAAGGTCTTGATCCATGATGATGTTTTGGCCACGGGAGGTACCGCTGCAGCAGCTGCAAAACTCGTCGCAATGGCAGGAGCAGAAGTAATTGGATACTCATTTATAAGTGAGATAACACCGCTCAATGGCAGAAAACTCATTGAATCAGAAAATGTGAGGATTTATACGCTTTTGAATTCTTAACACCAAATCTTAAAGGTGCTAAGTCTCATCTATCATTACATTTGCCGCCCAAACGAACATTCAATTCAAAATGTCGTTTTTTATTGAAAAATCATATACAAAGCAATGAACTTTGAACCAACGGAAAATCAGAAAATGATCGCGCAAATGGTGCGTGATTTTGCAGAGAAGGAAATACGTCCATACGTTATGGAATGGGATGAATCCCAAGTATTCCCGCGTGATGTCTTTACTAAAATGGGAGAGCTAGGCCTCATGGGAGTGCTCGTTCCACAGGAGTATGGCGGAAGCGGTATGGGCTACAATGAATACATTAAAGTAATCGAAGAGGTCGCGAAAGTCTGCGGTTCGGTCGGACTCAGTCTTGCTGCTCACAACAGCCTCTGCACCAATCATATTCTTGAATTCGGAAACGAAGAACAAAAGAAAAAGTATTTACCGAAGCTCGCTTCTGGCGAGTGGATTGGCGCTTGGGGCCTCACCGAAGCCAATACAGGTAGCGATGCGATGCGTATGAAATGCGTTGCTGTTCAAGATGGAGACTACTACGTAATCAATGGAACGAAAAACTGGATTACGCATGGCATTAGCGGTGAAGTGGCAGTGGTACTTGTTCGCACAGGCGAGCTTTTGGATAGCAATGGTATCACAGCATTCATCATTGAGCGTGGCACTCCTGGTTTTAGTGGTGGAAAGAAAGAAAATAAGCTAGGCATGCGCGCCTCAGAAACGGCAGAGCTCATATTCGACAACTGTCGCGTTCATAAAAGTCAAATACTCGGAAATATCGGCGACGGTTTCAAGCAAGCGATGAAGATCCTTGATGGCGGCCGCATATCAATCGGTGCGCTCGCTATGGGAATTCCCAAAGGCGCCTACGAAGCGAGCGTTAAATACGCCAAAGAACGCGAGCAATTTGGACAACCCATTGCGAACTTCCAGGCAATAGCGTTTAAACTTGCGGATATGGCCGTTGAAATTGAAGCAAGCGAAGCCCTACTCTATCAAGCAGCATATTTAAAAAACAATAAACAGAAAGTCACTAAAGAGGGAGCGATGGCAAAGTATTATGCTTCTGAAGTTGCTGTGAAAGTTTCAACAGATGCAGTTCAAATATTTGGCGGATATGGGTACACGAAAGACTTCCCTGTAGAAAAGTTTTATCGCGACTCAAAGCTCTGCACGATTGGTGAAGGCACATCCGAAATTCAGAAATTAGTAATTTCAAGAGAAATTTTGAAAGGATAGTTGACTGATTAAAAAAGTATTCTATATTTGCACCCCATTTTAAAGAAAGAAAAGAATGTTAATTATACCTGTAAAAGAAGGCGAAAGCATTGATCGCGCACTCAAGAAGTTCAAGAAGAAGTTTGAAAAGACTGGTGTTGTAAAAGAACTTCGCAGTCGTCAAGCCTATACAAAGAAGAGCGTACGTCGCCGTGAGGAGATCAAGCACGCTGTCTTTGTAGCACAGATGAAGCAGAACGAGCAATAACATTGCTTTGTTTACAATATTGAGGTAACTCTTTAGTTTCGACTAAGGAGTTACCTTTTTTTGTTGTTGTGAATTTTGATGTCTTTATTACATATCTGACAAGTGAAAAGCGGAGTTCTCCGCACACCATATCGGCGTATCAGCTGGATTTAGAGCAGTTTTCAAGTTTTTGTAAAAGTCAATATGATATTAACGATGCGAATGAAATTTCTGCCTCAATCATTCGCACATGGTTAGCCGGTTTGATGGAAGAAGGTTACAGTGCCACTTCCGTGCATCGGAAGTCCAGCAGTTTGAATGCCTGGTTTCGATTTCTGATTAAGTTAGGCGAAATTGAAAAGAATCCGATGAAGGGTCTAGCGAAGCCTAAGATCCCTAAGCGATTGCCTCAATATTTGGAGGAAAGTCAGACTACAGAGTTACAAATAAAATTTGAGCGGGCCGACAACAATTTCTCCAGTATTCGCAACGAGTTGCAAATTAGTTTGTTTTATGAGACCGGTATACGATTGAGTGAACTGATGAATTTGCGGGATCGAGATATTGATTTTGGTCTGGAGCAAATAAAGGTTCTTGGAAAAAGAAACAAAATGCGATATGTGCCCGTTGGAAAGCGCATGACCGCACAATTACAGGGATATATGGATATTCGTAACGATTTAGGCCTCAGCACTGCAGAAGGCTGGCTTTTTGTTTCGGATAAAGGTCAAAAAATTTCCAAATCCCTTGTTTATTCAACAGTAAAAACATACCTTTCGACCGTAACCACCCAAACAAAACGAAGTCCACACGTATTGCGTCACACCTTCGCGACGCACATGCTGAACAACGGAGCTGACTTGAATGTGATCAAGGAGTTGCTTGGACACAGTAGTTTGGCTGCTACGCAGGTATACACACATAACAGCATAGAAAAACTCAAGGGGATTCATTCTAAGTTGCATCCTCGAAGTAAATAAAAGTCAAACCCTCTAAATTTTTAGCATTATGCAAGTACAAGTTCAAAGCATTCATTTTGATGCGGACCGCAAGCTCATCAGTTTTATTGAGGAGAAATTGCAAAAGTTGACTCATTTTCACGACCGTATCACTTTTGGAGAGGTATTTTTAAGGTTGGATCGATCCGATGTGAATGAAAATAAGATAGCCGAAATCAAATTGAGCATTCCGGGGCGTGATTTGTTTGCACGCAAGCAGTGTCGCACGTTTGAGGAGGCTACAGACGTTGCCGTAGATGCTTTGAGACGTCAAATTGACAAGGTGAAACAAAAAAAATAAAGAAAGTCTAAAAAAAATTTTCATTTAGACTTGCTCGAACAAATTTGTTTTTTACATTTGCACCCCCGTTCACCACGGGGGTGTTTTTTTGAACGTTCTTTGAAGCAAACAAAAAAAGTTTAACGCCGGTGTAGCTCAGCTGGCCAGAGCAGCTGATTTGTAATCAGCTGGTCGGGGGTTCGAATCCCTCCACCGGCTCCAGCATTTAGGGGAGATACTCAAGCGGCCAACGAGGGCAGACTGTAAATCTGCTGGTTTACACCTTCACAGGTTCGAATCCTGTTCTCCCCACTGAAGGGTGATATTTGTGACCTTTTCCGAATATCAAAAGAGTATTGAAAGGGTGTTAAGCGGGAGTAGCTCAGTTGGTAGAGCATTAGCCTTCCAAGCTAAATGTCGCGAGTTCGAGCCTCGTCTCCCGCTCTAGGGAATTTTTAAACGTATCGTTGGGTGCGTATCAGGTCAAACAGAGGAAGCTTTGATTGACCGCCAAAAAAACGGAAAGAGTGTGTGGCATTCTTTATTGAACTTGTCTGCCTCTGACAAGCCGTTGTAGCTCAGGGGTAGAGCACTTCCTTGGTAAGGAAGAGGTCACGGGTTCAATTCCCGTCAACGGCTCAAAGTCCACTTCGGTGGACTAAATGTGTGAAAGAAAGAAGCGTGTTTTTATTAATTACGGAATTATCAAAATAAGATAAACAAACAAAAATCATCTGGCTATGGCTAAAGAATCATTCGACCGTTCCAAACCCCACGTAAACATTGGGACAATTGGTCACGTAGACCATGGTAAGACCACTTTGACAGCTGCCATTACTACCGTTCTGGCCTCCGATGGTCTTGCTGAGAAAAAAGACTTCGCATCTATCGATGCAGCTCCTGAAGAAAAGGAGCGTGGTATTACTATCAATACCGCTCACGTTGAGTACGCAACTGCTAACCGTCACTACGCTCACGTTGACTGTCCAGGTCACGCTGACTACGTAAAGAACATGGTTACTGGTGCTGCACAAATGGACGGTGCTATCCTCGTGGTAGCTGCTACTGATGGTCCAATGCCACAAACTCGTGAGCACATCCTTCTTGGTCGTCAAGTAGGTGTTCCAAAAATCGTTGTATTCATGAACAAAGTGGACATGGTTGACGATGCGGAACTTCTTGACCTCGTTGAAATGGAAATCCGTGAGCTTTTGAGCTTCTACGAAT
>CANGVZ010000232.1 GCA_947457285.1 Flavobacteriales bacterium
ACTACTTGATAGTGGACATCTACTACAACGTCTGCATTAATTTTAGTCGGACGAATAATATCATGTTCAAGTGCCAAAACACTTTCAATAAAATCGCTCATCTCTTCCCTTGCCCTTGCGGCGCGTTGTTCACGCGTCTGCACATAGGTGCGATCCATAAAGATTTTAAAGTCTAAACTTTCAATAAAAAAAGTATAAGTTCCTTCGATGATTAGTACATCATATCCTTGCGAAGGAATAATCTCAGAAAGAATGGTATTCAGCTTATAATTCACTACTGGTACCGTCATATCCGAAATACCATATTTAAACGACACTACATTTTCTTCTAATAATGTAAGATTCACTTCGTGTTTTCCCACATTATCCAAGCTTTCCAAACGCCTCTGATGGTTGGACGCGGGTGGTAAAAGAAAATAGTCATCCATGTGTAAGATAAGTGCTTTAACACCCATCTCGTGCAGTGACTTTTGCAGGCATACCGCTGTCACCGATTTACCACTACCCGACTCACCAGCGATTCCAATGACCGAACGCCCCAACTCTCCGCATTGATTTTTCCATATCTCTGCTAATTTAGCAGAGGTCGTGAAATATTCTGGTTTGATTTGAATTACGTCTCCTAGCATCCCCACAACAATTTAATGGTTTCTTTTTCACTAGAACAAGCATGTGCCATGAACAGATATCCAGCCGCGCTAAAGCCCAAAGGGTTTACGCCGCCTGGTTCGCCTGTCTTTATATTCCAAAACTCAGTAAACATGTCAGACTCATTATTATCCATTGACAATTCTTGAGCTTGAAAAATTTTGCCCGACAAGCCGTCAAATCCATTTAAGAATAAACCCATTGAAAGCAGTCCTGTGAACACAGGCCACGAACCACCATTGTGGAATTCATTCGGATTATTTTTAAACTGATATGAATAATTATGACTCAATAAACTCCAATCAGGATCTCCTTTTGAAATAACGGGAGCAAATACAGGAATCTGATAGGTCCTGTTTTGTTGAGCCATCAACTCCACTGCTGAAGCGATTTTTTCTGGCTCATTCTCCAACCCAAGCAATAAGACTAAAGCGTTGGCTGCTGCGTCCCAACGGGTATCATAGCCTGCCGGGAAAAACGCACTCGCCCAATAGCCCGACTTATTGTTAAAACTACTATAAGCCGATGGATGATATACGTTTTTATCAATGAGATTGTCGGATTTGTAATTCGCAATAACTAATTCCTTTTTATTATCGTAATCCATTTTGCGCTGCTGATCTTCAAATATATCTGCAAACAATTTGAAGCCCCATAGGCGAAGCAATTGATCATATAAAACATATCCCTGTGACACATATTCATCCGCCCAATTGCCTCCCAAAGGTGTATAGATCAATCCACGGCCGTTGAACTCCCAAGCCTCGAGAATATCGAATGCTTTGATTATTCTTGGTTGTAGTTCCGATTTATATTCTGGAAAATTTTTCGAAATCAAACACGCACCAATGATCCACCAGGAAGTAGCATCTACACGACCTACTAAAGAACCAAAGCTTACCGACTTTCCATCAGAGGAAACATTGCTCGGTATTTGGCCAAATTTATTTTGATACTCTGAAAGATATAAAACACTTTTTCTAAACGATTCTATACATTCGGCATCTTCTGTAAGAAGTGACGCGACACCTGCAATCATTGAGTCACGTGACCAAATACGCGCATAGTTGTCCTTCACTATAGGCGACGCTACAAAACCATTTTCGGTAATGCATTGCTTCAGAACATCTATAGCCTCTTGGTAATATTTCATGTGCTGAAATTATAAAAACTCAAGGAGGCTTTTACACCTCCTTGAATTTTACCCATCCAAACATCATTTCACGATGAAACAACTTTTGGTTCAAACTAAAAACTATATCTCAACGTTGCTGAAAAAGTTCTTCCTGTGATTGATCTAGCGCGCAATACTTGTGTTGTATTGTCAATGATTGAACCTTCCTCAGATTCAGTGATACCGATGGCATCAAGAATGTTGTTACCATTGATCATCAGGTTGAATCCTTTAGAAATCTGTAAATTCACAAAGAGGTTCAGATAAGTATAACCAGGCATGATCAACTCATTATTGTCTTGCGCATAAGACTCTGTAGTTCCAATAGCGCTAAGTCCAAGAGTATGATTCTTGAATGTATATGAAGGACTAAAGTTGTAGATAACAGCAGCCTGACGACGAGGTCTGTTGCCTACCACATCTGGGTTCAATACATCAGCAGAAATCTCAGCATCGGTGAAGGTAAGACCACCGCGAATGTTGAATCCTTTGATAGAATATTGACCATCGAGTTCCAAACCCAATGCAGTGTATTCACGATTTACAGAAAGCTGTGTAGTTGCTTCGAAATTTTGTTCTTCCGTCAACGCATAAAATGCCGTTGCATTCAACATCACATTCTCCTTGCGGAACTTATATCCCAACTCTGCCTGAGACACCATATCTGAGCTCAAACCAGCAGCGGCGCTGCCATCTGGGTTAATGTAAGGACCAAACAACAAGCGATCCGCATTAGCACGACCACCCACACTGTAGCGACCGAAAACAGACATCTTATCATTAACGAGATAATTCAATCCTGCGCTATAGCTCAAATAAGAATAGCTATAATTCACAGGACGCGCACTGGCATTATCAATAGTAGCCACATTCTGTTCCACTTGAGAAATGGTGCCGTCGCCATTCATATCATAAGGCTTGGTTTGACCATCGCCGCCAGCGAATGAACCGGTAACATTACCGCTATCAAAACGCACGCTTGCGTCTACAGTAATCGCCTCATTAACGTTTACTTCAACGCCTGCATATGGCGCAAAAATATCGTAGTATGTATCATAGTTTCTGTGGCAGCAATTGCCCCATGCAGGAACACCATAAGCAATCAAACCATTGTCAGTAAACATGGTATCATTGCGGCTTACGTTGACCAATTGAGCATTCTCGTCGCTTACTTCCATTAAGTATGAATTCCACAACCATGACATGCTGATTGCCTGATAAGCCTTGTAAACACCTGCGTTCAACTTTGCTCTTCCAAGATCCTTTTGGATATTAAAATCATTCGTAAAATTGTTGAAGTTGTTGAGTTGTGTATCGAACAAGTGCATACGCATCAAAAGACCGTTGCCATTGGCATCAGCAGGGAATGCGCCACCGCCAGCAGCATACGTGAGCGACGTGTAGCCGGGAGCTACTGAGTTGGCGATATTTGCGGCAGAATCAACCGCGGCTGTGAATGGAGCAACGAAGACACCATTATTAAAAGCCATACGTGCACGATTAGTGAGCTTCCAGCCTTCACCTACTTCAAAGGCGAATTCGGTTCCAATTGCTGTCGTGTTCGCATGCATTCCATCAGCCAATGAACTTCTACGGATCTGACCATCAGGACCCGTGCTAAGATTAGCGATGAGGGCAGGAGTGTGAAGGGTACCTCTGAGAGCTGAATATCCAGCAACTGAACCCCACTCTGGATTTTCATTAGTACCAGAAACCTGAATTGGCATCGGCATATATGCAGGAGTGCGGTCGTTGAGGTACTTCAAATAAACGCGAGCATAACCGCGATTGAAATACTTTGTAAGGTTCGCTTTGATCTGTCCGCCGTAACTAGCATTGTAGCCTGTAGCGCGCGGACCATCGCCTTGACGGAAGAAACCACCAATATGGAAAGACATATTGTTGGCCATTGGAGTACCGTATTCAAAGTCGGTGCGATAAGAGCGGAAGTCGATACCAGCAGTGGTAGCTACACTACCCCCTTCAACGGCACCCGTTTTACTAATAAAGTTGATCACACCTGCGGGAGAATTACTAGCGAGCGTACTTGCGCTACCGCCGCGAAGTGCTTCGATGCGACCCACGGAATAATCAAAACGAGTGAAGATATCTGCCGTAGCAAAAGCGATATCGCCAAATTGTAAGACAGGCAAACCATCTTCATGAAATTGAAGATATTTGGAACCACCTGTAGCGATTGGAACACCACGCACTGTGATGTTGGTATTACCCTCACCGGCAGAAGCCTCAGAGCGAATGCCCGGAATAGAGCGCAAAACCTCAGCTGTACTGCGAGCACCTAGCTCATCGACCTGACGTGCATTGAGCGTGCTGATAGAAATGCTTGACTCTAAAGAAGACTTAGGATTTACAACCCCGGTTACTACCACTTCCTTCAACGTTTGAGATGAAGAAAGTACAAAATCCAATTTCACAGTGCCTCCATTTGCTACAGTGGCCATCAATTCAACATCATCAAAACCAACGCTGGAAGCCTTCACGCTGTAGCTGCCCGCTGGTACATTAGTGATTTTAAACATCCCTTGATCATCTGCAATTGCACCGAAATTGCTGTCTTTGATTCGAATAATGCTAAAACTTACGGCTTCACCCTTGTTGTCTTTTACACTTCCCTCAATTGTTCCTTGAGCTTGAATGAACGATGGAAAGAGAATACTGCAAAAAACAATCAAGAGCCAATGACTTGATAATTTTTTCATGTGGTTTGGTTTATTGGTTAACTTTTTAATCGAAGACAATTTTGCTTCGAGGTTGGGACAAACTAAAAACGTTTTTTGATGTACTTCAATACTGAAAATGAAAATAAAAGGCCGCAAACGTTTGCGCAAACGTTTGTTGTTGAAAACTTTCCATTGGCAAAAATTTATTATGTTTGGCCTGATTCGAAATTGAGTCTTCTAAACC
>CANGVZ010000233.1 GCA_947457285.1 Flavobacteriales bacterium
CAACGATAACAGATATACTAATTCCCATTACAATACGAGACAGCGGCAGGATGAATTCAAAGTCAAATGCCGCTGTTAGTATTTGGGCCAATAGGAAAACAAGCAGCAATCCTATAGCTCCTCCAATCAAACAGAGTGCGATTGACTCGAAGAGAAACTGAAAGAGAATAAAGTAGTTTTTGGCACCCAAAGACTTTTGAATTCCAATGATGTTTGTGCGCTCGCGCACGCTCACAAACATGATGTTGGCAATACTAAAAGCACCGACCAGAATTGCAAAGACACCGATAATCATTCCGGCGACATTAAATACTCCTACAATGCTGTCAACCATCCCCGAGATCATCTTGGACTCAATGATGGAAAAATCACGATCCCTGCCGGGCTTAATGCTGCGGATTTCTCGGAATGTAGCAATCACCTGATCTTTTAACTCCTGATTGCTTATGCCTTCCTTCGCTTTTACAATGATAGATCCATCTTGACTATCGATGTCCATCAAGCGCAGTCCATATTCTATAGGTAGAAATACCGCTTGGTCAGTTCCATTTCCGAACAGGGAAGCCCCTTCTTTTTTCAAAACACCAATCACCGAACATTTGAGTCCACCGACTTTAATGTCTTTACCAAGTGGTTCTTCTGTTCCGAAAAGCTGTTCGGCTACCAATGAGCCAATAATGGCAACATTTTTACCGGCGTCGCACTCTTGCTTGGTAAAATACCTTCCACGCTCGATTTTTAGGGTAATGGTTTGGTTGTATTCATAAGAAACCGCGGTGACAAAGACTGGGTCAATAAAGTTGTTTTTATACTCAGCGGCCTTTTGATTGCTGGTTTGAAACGCCATTGCGGAATGTACGTCCAATCGTTTGTCCAACTTCTCCATATCCTTTAGTGAGGGCTGGCGGCGACTCATGTATTTCCACCACTCAAACTCCTTATCACCTTCCTCAGGACCCATTGGCCATTTTTGAACGAATAGGATGTCACTGCCAATCATGTCGAGGCTTGATTTCATGTCGGCCTCCATCGAGTCCACAACACTCAATACGAAAATGATAGAGAAAATACCAATGGTGACGCCTAAAAGCGAAAGCGTGGTGCGAAGTTTATTTACCACCAGAGCCTGCCAGGCAAACACGAAACTTTCTTTGATGAGTCTTAGAAACATTTGCACGAAACTAATAGAATGTGCTCGAATGTGGGGATAAACTTGTGATGAGCGGTAATTTAGGCCCGCGAATACAATTTTTAACCAAAAAACTCATTTGTCCAGCGCCTCCTTTGTCTGCCGCAGCGAGAAATATCATTTTGAAAACCTTCTTCATTGTTTTTGTTACATGGAGCTGGATGCCCCTGCACGCACAAATCACTTCTCAACGCGAAAAGAAAATCCCATACGCTGACACGCTGGTTTTGGACTCTCTCAGTCTTATTCCGTATTCTACAATTATCAAAAACTTGAAAGGTGACATCATTCAACCAATTTCGATTGATATTCGAAGAGCTCTGATTGTATTGCCATCATTGGAAAATGTAGATAGCGTATTGGTTAATTATGCTGTTTTTCCAACAAGAATTCCAGATACTTTTCGAAATAAAGACACTACGATGATCCTCAAAGGAAGTGGCACCATGATCAGCGGCTATCGTATCGAAGCACCATCTTCAGCTTCTTTGTTTGATGATTCAGGAATAAAAAAATCAGGTTCCATATCGCGTGGTATTGCTGTCGGCAATGCTCAAAATCTCACCGTTAGTTCTACATTAAACTTACAAGTGAGTGGAAAATTAAATGATAGATTCAGTATCATGGGTTCGGTGAGCGACGACAATATTCCTATCCAACCGAATGGAAATACGCAGCAATTGCAGGACTTCGATCAAGTTTTTATTCAGGTCTATGATACGCGTACGAAAGTGATCGCGGGGGATTTCATTCTTAAAAAGCCAAATGGCTACTTTATGAATTATTTCAAACGTGCTCAAGGAGCTTACGTAATCACTGAACAAGAACTTAATTTTTCAAAGGCAAAAAAAAAGCTGTCCGTCGAAGCAAGTGGTTCAATTTCGAAAGGACGATTTGCACGAAATCTTATTCAAGGAATTGAAGGCAATCAAGGTCCGTATCGATTGACGGGTGCGGATAACGAACTTTTTATTGTGATTTTGGCGGGCACTGAACAAGTCTTTATTGATGGAAGACTTCTGGAGCGCGGACAAGATAAAGATTACATCATTGATTATAATGCAGCGGAAATCATATTCACTCCGCGACAGTTTATCACCAAGGATAGACGTATTGTTGTTGAGTTTCAATACTCCGAAAGGCGCTTCGCACGCCCTATGATTAGCACCGCGGTTAAGTTTGGTGATGAGCGCAATACAACGTATTTGAATTTCTACTCTGAGTCTGATGCTAAAAATCAACCGCTACAACAAGACTTGACCCAAGATGATAAGCGCATCTTAGCCACCGCTGGAGATGGTTTGCTGAATGCTGTTCGTTCGGGAGTGGATAGCACAGGTTATAATAATTCGAATGTCCTTTATCGTTTAGTGACCGACTCATTGGGTTTTGATAGTGTTTTTGTATTTTCTACAAATGGTCAAAATGCTTTTTATAGAATTCAATTTACACTCGTGGGTCAAGGTAATGGAGACTATGTTGAAGATGGGTTTACTTCTGCAGGAAGAAAGTATCGATGGGTAGCGCCCGAACAAATTGGTGGGGTGCTTGTGAGAAAGGGTAACTATGCGCCTGTTGTCGTTTTGGCTACGCCAAAAAAAAGACAGATGCTTTCAGCTGGGCATCAAATTTCATGGAACAAGCGAAATAAAATTGGACTGGAGGGTAGCATTTCGAACAACGATCTGAATACTTTTTCCAACCTTGATGGTGAGGACGATTTGGGTTATGCTCTCAAGCTAAATTGGGATGCAGCCTTAAGACAGAAAGTGGACTCAGCAACTAAAACAAAAACAGAAATATTTACGACAGGTCAATACGAATATGCGAATGTCAACTTTGTAGGTATCGAGCGCTTTCGGGAGGTGGAGTTTGATCGCAACTGGAACATTCGAGATTTGAATTTGAGTTCTGATTTACATTGGGGCGGTGCGAATGTGGGTTGGCACCGGGATAAGATAGGTAAGGTGACCGCTGGTGTAGAGTTTTTAAATGTGGGTTCTGGATTTAGTGGTAGAAAGGTGAATGCGGCAACGGATATCCTAACATCGAAATGGAAATCAAATATTAAAGCCTCAGCCTTACAAACAGAGGGGAATCGCAACACGACTTTCGTGCGTCACATCAGTGATATCAGCCGATCGTTAGGGAAGTGGAGAATTGGATTCAAGGACGAACATGAATTAAATCAAATTTATGGTGCCCGAAATGATAGTGTGGTAAATGGCGCATATCGATTTTATGATTGGCAAGTGAGTGTCGGAATTGTAGACTCAACAAAGTACAATGCATCCATCTATTATCGGGATCGCTTGGATTGGCTTCCAAAGGAAGGCTTACTCAGTGGTAGTGCAAGAGCAGATGAATATGGTTTTTTATTCGAACATCGAGGTAAAAAGGAGAATCGATTTAAGTCCATAATTAGCAATCGAAGATTGAGAAGTGTCGATCCGGAATTGTTCACGCGTGAGCCTGAGAATACGTTGGTGATGCGTCTGGAATATTATTACCGCACTCCCAGCGCATGGCTTTTAAGTAGCACTTTTTATGAAGTGGGAAGCGGTTTGGAGCAACGGAGAGAATTTATCTACCTTGAAGTACAGCCTGGTCAAGGCGTTTATGTTTGGAATGACTACAATGGTGATGGCGTCAAAGATTTGAATGAATTTGAAGTTGCACAATTTGAATATGAAGCGAATTATATCCGAAGCTTTATTCAGACTACGGATTATGTAAGAACCTACACCAACCAATTCAGTCAATCATTACAAATTCAAACGGGAAGAAATTGGAAGAACGATAAGCCATGGAAGACCTTTATTGGACGCTGGAGTAATCAAACGTCATATAAAGTGGATAGGAAGACAGGGCGGGAGTTGAGCTCGGAGCGCTTCAACCCCTTTGTAAATACTCCGGAAGACAGTGTTTTAATAGCATTATCAGGCTCGGTTCGAAGCGTAGTTTTCTTTAATAAGGCAAACCCGACTTTTGGCGCAGACTACACCATTCAAGATACGAGAGGGAAGAATTTATTGAGCAATGGTTTTGAATCACGAGAGGAGCAGTTTCATCAAATCGCGTTTCGATGGGCGTTACCGCTTTCTATTATTTTGAATAGTGAGCAAAAAATAGGTGCTCGCACCATTGCATCGGATTTTCTTTCGGGGAGAAATTATAGTATTGAGTATTTAAGTATCAAGCCCAAGTTGAGTTGGCAGCCCGATAATACACGACGTTTTGCATTGGTGGGAGAGTGGAGTGATAAAAGTAATTCGCAAGGATCTGAAACAGCGGAGATATTGAGCTACGGATTGGAGTTTAACTGGAATAGTCTTGAAAAGGGTTTGTTTCAGGGTGGAGTGAACTTCTTCAATATTCGCTATGATGGTGTTGCCAACAACAGCCTGTCTTTTGATATGCTAGAGGGACTCAATCCTGGGTTCAACGTTACTTGGAACCTTGGATTGCAGCGCACGTTGGGTAAGAGTCTACAATTGAACATTACCTACAACGGTCGCAAACCTGAGGATGTGCGGACCATCCACGCAGGCGGAG
>CANGVZ010000234.1 GCA_947457285.1 Flavobacteriales bacterium
CATTTCTTTTCAAAGGGGCTTTCGATTCATCAATCATGGTTACAAACGATTGCCATCCATGACTATAGTCTGGACTGAATTCAGGTAAGGAAAGCCAAGGGATTGATTTTAGTTCTTCCTTATAAAAATGAGCCCATTTATTTCGCTCATTAATAAAGGTGTCCAGTTTTTTAATTTGGACAACGCCCACAGCACCTTGTAAATCCGTCATGCGATAGTTGAAACCCATTAAATTAAACCCGGGCAATATGTAGGGCTTTGGGCCGTGATGACGCTCTTCTTCTGAAATAGAGGCACCGTGGTTGCGCAATGACTTTATAACATCTGCAAGTTTATCGTCATTTGTCGTCACCATTCCACCTTCTCCAGTGGTCACTGATTTTCGAGGGTGGAACGAGAAACAACCAATAGTACCTAGTCCTCCGGCTGGCGTCCCTTTGTAAGCGCTACCTGCGGCACAAGCACCATCTTCAATCAAAGGTATGTTGCCGGCTATTTCTTTGATCCTATCCATGTTGGCACATAGGCCAAACAAATGGACGGGGATAATTGCCTTTGTTTTACTAGTGATTCTCCTTTTCAGATCGTCAGGATCGAGGTTAAATGTCTTTGGATCCACATCAACAAAAACAACTTTTGCGCCCTGATATAAAACGATGTTGGCTGTAGATACCCATGTAAAAGCAGGTACAATCACTTCATCACCTTCCTTAACACCTAATGCTACAACTGCTAAATGTAGCGCAGTGGTAGCGCTCGTAACGGCCATTGCATGTTTCACCTGATGGCGTTGAGCAAATAGCCGTTCAAACTCTCTCACCTTTGGCCCAGAGGTTAACCAGCCCGTCATAAGGGGCTCTTTAGTTGCCAGCCATTCCTCTTCGCCTGTTACAGGCAGCGATATTTGGATATTTCTCTTATTCATTATCGTTTATTTTGCATCGACTCCAGCATCAATTCTCCAGTCAATCAATTTCTGAAGACCCTGCTCCAAGTTGTATCTGTGGTTAAAGTTTAGATCCTGCGCTGCCTTCTTGGCCGAGCCAATTCTGTTCTTCACAAATTGTCTCGCATCATCAGGTGCGTATGGCTGGTACTGTACCTTCAACGCAGAATTCTTAAGGCGCAGAATTGTATCGCAAAGTACCCTGATGGAAGTTTGCACTTCAGTGCCCACGTTATAAAATCCACAATCAATTTTGCTCGTAAGAGCGCAGATATTTGCATGTGCAACGTCTTCAACATATATGAAATCATATGCCTGAGAACCGTCCCCATTTATAATGGGTGTTTCATTGGCGGCAATTTTATTCAGCATGATTGGAACAACTCCGGTATAAACGGCATGCTGGTCTTGCCCAGGACCATAGACATTCATATAACGCAGGCCGACAACTTTCAAACCGTAGCGATCGTTGAACGCTGTGCACATTGCTTCACCGGCAATTTTTGTTGCGCCATAAAAATTCTTGTTATTGAAGGGATGATCCTCAGTCATGGGTACCTGAACAGCATCACCGTAAACTGATGCGGATGAAGAATATATCAGTTTCTTTACCTTGTGCTTGACACAAGCCTCCAAAACATTAAACGTACCCGCAATATTCACCTCAAAAGCAGTTCGTGGAAAGTCTTTACAATGCAGTAGCCACATAGCCGCCAAATGAAAAACGTAATCCTTACCTTCAACGGCCGTATCGAGAATATCCAGATCCCTTAAGTCTCCTCCAAAAGGAAAGATTGTACATCTTGAATCAGCCAAGACATCATTAATATTCTCCATCTTTCCCCGTGCGAAGTTATCATAGATTACAACTTCTTTAACGGGATACTTGAGTAGCTCCCGCACAACGTAGGCACCAATAAAACCAGAACCTCCTATTACGAGTATTTTTGAGTCTTTAAATTCCATTTGTTAATATTTTATTTTATTGCTGTTCGTATCCGGTGGGCCAGTTCAACAGACGGCCTTGCGTCCAATAAACTAAACCCATTTCCTTTTAAGATTTCTTCGTAACTCTTTGTGTGAAGGTCTGTGAATCCATCGCTAAATTCAATTTCTTCACCCTCCATTTTTAGTGTCCGAAATGTGCGTTTACCGGCTAGGCGTACCTCATCTGGAATATCTTCATAGTTTATACTCAGAAACCATCGAACGTTGGCGCGTTCCAAATGTAACACGCCACTAGCCGAGTTTGCCGATAAATCATTGACTTCGCTTAGCTTCACTGCTCCAAAAACCCAAATGAGCATATCGAAAAAATGGATCCCAATATTTGTTGCTACGCCTCCAGACTTAGTAGTGTCTCCTTTCCAACTTATGTTGTACCAATGACCCCGGGAGGTAATGTAAGTAAGCTCAACATAATAAACCTTGTCGATGGGCCGCTCATTTAATACCCTATCGCGAAGCGCCATGATACTTGGGTGAAGCCTAAGCTGCAAAATCGTATTTACACTTCTTCCGGTCTCAAGTTCAAATTGAGCTAGTGCATCCACATTCCATGGGTTTAACACCAATGGCTTCTCGCAAATGGCGTCCGCACCGTGTCGCAACGCAAAACGTATATGCGAATCGTGGAGGTAGTTGGGTGTGCAGATCGAAACATAGTCAATTTTTGTTCCTTGACGTTTTAGTTTGTCGAGGTGTCGATCGAAACGCTCAAACTCTGTAAAGAAGTCGCACTCCGGAAAATAGGAATCCAATATTCCTACGTTATCGTGCTTATCAAGTGCCGCCACCAGGCGATTCCCCGTGTCCCTGATAGCCTTCAAATGTCGAGGGGCTATGTAACCGGCCGCGCCTATCAAGGCAAAATTTTTCATGCTATAGCTTTGTTACTTTTGTATTTTCATATCGATATTTCTCTCCGCTCTCCGGGCACATAGCATTCCCATCTTGATCAAATTTCAACTTATGCCCATACTCACTCATCCACCCTGTCTGCCGAGCCGGATTTCCAACTACCAACGCATAATCGGGAACATTTTTTGTTACCACCGCCCCGGCCCCGATAAAAGCATACTTACCAATGTCATGACCACAAACAATGGTGGCGTTGGCGCCAATGGAAGCACCTTTTTTAACCACCGTTTTGGCATATTGGTTCTTCCGGTTCACCGCGCTCCGCGGGTTGATAACGTTCGTAAAGACCATGGAAGGCCCCAAAAAGACATCATCCTCGCAGATAACACCCGTATAAATGGATACGTTGTTTTGTACCTTCACATTATTCCCTAACACCACGTCTGGGGAAATCACTACGTTTTGACCAATGTTGCAGTTTTCGCCAATCTTACAGTTGGACATCATGTGGCTAAAATGCCAAATTTTTGTCCCTTGGCCGATTTGGCACCCTTCGTCAATTACTGCCGTTGGATGGGCATAAAAAGATTGGTCCGATTTCATTGGTAAAATTCCTTAATAGCGCTGCAAATATACGTCAGTTGCTCTTCATTCATTTCTGTATGAATTGGAAGGGAAATGACTGTTCTGGAAAGTCCTTCCGAAACAGGGAATGCGCCTTCCCCGTACCCTGGCTGAGCATACGCCTTTTGAAAATGCAGTGGCACTGGGTAATAGATCATGGTTGGAATTCCTCTTTGCTCCAAGAAAATTTTTAGTTCGTCTCTACGCTCAACCCGCAAAGTGTACTGATGAAAAACATGAGTTGAGTTTATCGCCCGCTTGGGAATGTTCACCTGCTTCAAATCAGAAAGACATTGATCGTAAAAGTCAGCCACCTGATTTCTGCGGCTCGTGTATTCCTTAAGGTATTTGATCTTAACCTTTAGTATGGCCGCTTGTAGGGTATCCAAGCGACTGTTTACACCAATAATGTCGTGGTGGTATTTTACTCGCTGGCCGTGGTTGGCAATCATGTGCAGTTTCTCTGCCATACCCGGCTCTCTGGCAAAAATGGCGCCCCCGTCTCCATAACATCCAAGATTTTTAGAAGGAAAGAAGGACGTGGTTCCAACCACGCCCATGGTACCTGCCTGTTTCACCGAACCATCACCGAAAGTATACGCTGCGCCAAGAGCTTGAGCCGCGTCTTCGATTACATGAAGGTTAAACTTTCTTGCTACCGACAAAATGGGTTCCATATCAGCGCATTGGCCATATAGATGAACTGGTACAATGGCTTTGGTACGCGCTGTAATTCTACTTTCAATTTGCGCATGGTTGATGTTGAAAGTGTCCTCAAACACATCAACAAATACTGGCTTAAGTTGAAGCAACGCGATTACTTCCGCAGTTGCTACGTAAGTGTGAACTGGCAAAATCACCTCGTCTCCGGGTTTCAGATCCAGGGCCATCATGGCAATTTGAAGAGCATCTGTACCGTTGGCACACGGTATTACAGCTTCTGCATCTACGTACGTTTTAAGGGCATCCGTGAATTCTTTGACCTCGGGCCCTTGAATGAAATTCGTTGCGTTCAAAACGCTCTGAATCGCAGCATCTACCTCAGACTTTATCCTGAAATACTGCGACTGCAGGTCTACCATCACAATCTTGTTCATCACCTTTATATCGTTAGTGGCTTTGCATATTGGTGTTCCGCCAACTTTTGTTCCCAGCACCATGCATCGCGGAGGGCATCTTCTATTGAACGTTCTGTTCGCCACCCCATCACTTCCATTGCTTTGGTTGGATCGGCATACGTAATCTCCACATCGCCTGGCCTACGGGGACCCATCTCCCAATTCAGGTTTACTCCA
>CANGVZ010000235.1 GCA_947457285.1 Flavobacteriales bacterium
CCGTTCCAGATATTTTCTCCAAGATTACCCGTCAGCATCACTCCAACGGTATGTTTCGGATTGACAAAATAGTCTGCTCCTGTCTTAAAATTATGACCTAAACCATCACCAATCGTGGTAGTTGATTGATCGAATTCAATACCATTTTGACTTCTGTAAAAATCTTGGAAACTCCAATTTTTACCCCAGTTATTACCGTACATGCCATAAAGATTCCATTTCTCTGTTCGGCGATTGAGCGTGAGATTGGTGTTGTATTTACCGTATTTCTGAACTCCATACCCCAGTGACAAGGTACCGTTTGTCCCGAGATTTTTATTTTTCTTTAGTTTGATATTAATGATACCAGCATTTCCGGCTGCATCAAATTTTGCGCTTGGATTGGTTATGATTTCAATAGACTCAATGTTGGAGCTCTGCATGTTCTTAAGCATGTCGGTAAGCGCATCTCCATCAAGTGGGGTGAGCTTTCCGTCAATGTAAATGACAATCCCCCCCCTACCCTTCACCATGATATTTTCGTTATTGTCAACAGTTACACCAGGAGCTTTACGCAATACCTCCAACGCATTGAGACCGGCTGCATTTGTTGTGCCCTCTACATTGAATATTGTTTTATCCGCTTTTATTTCAACCAATGGTTTTACATATACCACTTCAACTGCGTTCAAATCTTGACCCTTGGTAGACATCACCACTTCCGGCACATCATATTTTTGACCCTCTTTATATGCGAATACTTGTGAAGCTACATCTGGAAGTCCAACTTGTCTGAATAGAATAAAGTAATCACCTGAGGGGATTGATTCAATTGTAAACTTCCCTGTGGCATCCGTCACGGCAGCTTTTACCATTGCAGAATCACTGGCATTTTGAAGAATAACATTTACAAATTCAAGGGCTTGTTTTTGATCATCAACCACCAAACCAGTAATAGCACTTTGCGAAAGGGCATAAAATGAGATGAGCCCAAAAAAAGCGGACAACAACACTTTCATTAACAACAATTTTGTGCAAAGAAGACGACATAAAAGAAATAACGCTGCATCAATATGATGAGCGGTAACGCAATTAACATTCGTTAGGAAGCCTTTAACAGGCTTTTAGCACATAGTCTTGTGCGTGCATTATATTTTTGTCATGTCTTTTTAAACATAATAGAAAGACGATGGTTTTTCATAGTGGTATTAAGATTCCTCCCCCTAAGGATCTAGTCAAGGGGAAGGTTTTGGTTAAAGGTTTAGTGACATGAGGCTCCAAACGTGGAGCCTCTTGTTTTTTACGGCGAATTTTTCGAGTTCGGAAATTTCGCATTTCGGGTCAAATGCAAAATAGATGATACACCTTTGAGTCACCTTTACTAATTAACCAAAACAAATTTTATGCATTACCCTCAAATCAAAAATCTCCGTTTGATTAAGGACTTCAAACAAGAGTATGTTGCCAATTTTCTTGGCATGAGCCAGCCGGAATATAGCCGACTGGAATCAGGAGGCCGAATGGCAAAAGCTCAAGAATTACAAAAACTCGCTCAACTTTACGGTGTCAGGATAGACCAGATCATGCAGCATGACATGAACATTGAGTTATCCACAGTTTCAAGTAAGCCTTTTCGTCGCAATGACGCGGTGCCACGCGACATTGTGGATCGCTTGCTGGAAAACAATGACGAATTGTTGAAAAGCCTTTTGGAACATCAAACCAAATCTGAACGTATTATTGAACGACTAATCGGTTTTCTAGATAGAAAAGCGGTCGGAGAGTCCCTTTATAAGGACTTCCCGTTATCCGGTCCGGTAAACGAATAATTAATTTCTGGACCGATAACGTAACCCAACAACAAATTCTACGTTTTAACCATAAAACGCATTCATTATGACTATGCATTATTCACCCGGCCAGCATGAGCCGGAGATTGACCAGATGCCGAAGGTTTTGTATTTGGACGATGATCAGGCCAATCTAGACGCCTTTCGTGCGAATTTTAGACAGAACTTTGAAGTATTTACTGCCTCTAATCCAGTGGAGGCTTACAATATGATTGATAGTGAAAAGATTCATATCGCTATCACTGACCACAATATGCCAAGTATGAGCGGGGTAGAATTTTTAGAGAGCATCTCCCGAGACTTTCCCTACGTTCAACGTATCCTTCTCACAGGATATACCGACTTGATTCCTGTGGTTGAAGCAGTAAACAAGGGTAAAGTCTTCCGAATTCTTACCAAGCCATTCAACAACAAAGAAATTCTTTCGATGGTGAACGAGGCGTGGGAAAATTGTAAAGATGTGATCGAGAAAGAAAGACAAATCCAGATGTTGACGCGTCAAAATCAACAATTCGAATTCATTCTCAGACAACGATTATTGTCCTAATAAGACAACACTAACAACAACTAGACTTAAATCCCTTTCCATTAGGAAGGGGATTTTGTTTTTATATGACCATAAGATTACACCCACGTACTTCTGCGTGATCATAGCGCCCCAAAACTTCGAAGCGCCCGTCGGGCTGTATCTTACAGAGGTCTTGCGTAGCAATGAAAGCGCATGAATCTTCATTGGCGAGATCAATAATATTGAGAGCGCCTGATCCAGCAATGCTCACGTTGAATGGATCTGTCACTTCGCGAGCGGCAACCCGCATCCAAGGCGGACACTCAAATATTCCATTTCCTTTTGAGTATGCCTGACTCAACAATTCTGTCATTCCATACTCGCTATGGATCGCATTTACATGAAAGCACTTTTTGAGTTCTGAATGCACTTCATCCCGCGTCATCTCCTCTCTCCTGCCCTTCATACCCCCTGTTTCCATCACCACCAGTTCAGGAAATTCGACTTCATTCTGTTCGGCAAAATCCAACAATGCGAAGGTTACTCCTATCACCAAGACCTTTTCATTTGAGTTTTTAATTCGATTCAATAATTGAAAAAGGTCATTCTGATTATGGAGAAAAAAACCGCTGCTTTCGGAGTTTGAGCGTCGGATAAGATGGTCGGCCATATACACCAAGGACGAACCGCTCCGTTCGAGGTAACTGGGTAACAAGGCTAAAACCGTCCATTCCTCAGGCTTTCCATAAAAGAATTCAAAACCTTTTAAAAACGATTCCTCATAAACTCCTAAATCCTTCACAAAGTGCTTTGAGGTGATTTGTCCCGTGGTACCGCTGGAGGTGAATACCGCTTGCTCTTCGAATTGACCGGAGGTAACCCGATGAGACTTAAAGAATTCAATAGGTAAAAAAGGTATTTCTGACCAATGCTGAATTTCCTTATCATATCTTCCGATCAGCCGGAGGTACTTATTATAAATCTCGCAAGCATCTTTTTGCTTGTGAAATAAATCGATGGCGCGGGAGTTAAATTCCGCCTCCGTTTGTATTTGGGAAAAATTGCTCATTACACTTTCTGAGTGCAAAGGAATTCGATAACTTTGAACAAATGAAAAAGAACTTCATCTTTTTAAGTCTAATCGCTATTTTGGCCATTAGCTGCATGCAGGAGAATAATTTTCCGGAAACACCCGCTATAAAATTCAATCAAATCATCAATAAAACGGATTCCATTCAATTGTGGATTGACTTTACCGATGGCGATGGCGACTTTGGCTTAGAACAAGGCGACACCACGGGTTCGTTTGATGATTGTTTGCGTCAATACAATCTTTACTTGATTTATCAAGAAAAACAGAATGGAGTTTGGGTAGACAATGGCGTAGCGGAACCTGGCATATTGGACCCATGTGTAAATGAAGATGCTGTTCCATTTTATTACCGCGTTCCTTGGGCACGCCCGACAGGACAAGACCAGACCCAAGAGGGCACAATCAAGCTGCTCATGCAAACCTATTATTTACCCTCCGAATTCGACACATGCCGCTTCCGCATCCAAATCGTGGACCGCAGCTTGAAAGAAAGTAATATTGAATACACGTCAGAGTTTCTGAAACCGTAGGTGGGAGAACGGGAACAAGAACGATAACGAGAGATTCGGAATTCGGAATTCGGAATTCAGAATTCAGAATTGAGAATTAGAAATCGAGATTTCCGATTTTGTCTGTTGCTACCGACCCCGTTAGGGATCACATGTCTATAGCCCCCAGAAAATGCGTGCCCCATTCCCGACCCTGGAGGAGTCGAACAATGGGACGACGAAAAAATGCAATTTCAAATCATCAAGAATTAAATTTAAAGAAATAAAAAAGTCCCGACCATGTCGGGACTTTTTCTATTTCGAATTCCGAATTCTGAATTCCGAATCAGGTTTCGCGAATTAGTTATATGCAACAATCACGTCGAAGCTTCCGCTGTAAAGACCAGCTACTTGTTGAGCTGATACGTTCAAAGTAGCACCTACTTGAAGAGTAGCTTCACCGTTAGCATCAAGTACTGAATCAGCACCGAGGCTAGATACGAAGTTGTCTACAGTCATTTGTTCTGCACCACCTTCAGTTTCGATCACGATAGAAGCAGGTACTTCGATAGTGAAAGAAGCATCAGCAAGACCGTTCACGTCGAAAGAAGCAGCGTTGCTTACGTTACCAGCTTCGATCAATGTTACACCACCAGTTGAAGTGCGAGCTCCGTCAGTAGCGATCACTACAGTACCTTCAGAAGTACCAGAAGCGATGTTACCGAAAGCGAGGTCAGCAGTCTTAACGATTTCCAATGGTTGGATGATGTTAGCAGAAGC
>CANGVZ010000236.1 GCA_947457285.1 Flavobacteriales bacterium
CGATTGCCCGCCTTTGATTCCCCCCCCGTTGTCATCAACTGTAAGTAGTCGATGATCACCATTTGAATGCCGTGCTGTGCCTTCAAACGGCGGCATTTAGCGCGCAGTTCGAAAACCGACAAAGCAGGAGTGTCGTCAATAAATATTGGAGCCTCAGAAATTCTGGAAATTCGCTGATGCAATTGATGCAATTCATGATCGGCGAGGTTTCCCTTTCTCAATTTTTCTGCGTCAATTTCCGTTTCACTGGCAATCAAACGCTGAACGAGCTGAACACTCGACATTTCAAGAGAGAAAACGGCAACAGGAATTTGGAATTCAACAGCCATGTTTCGAGCCATTGATAATACAAAAGCTGTTTTACCCATACCAGGACGAGCCGCCACTACAATCATATCGCTTCTTTGCCAACCGCTGGTAACGCGGTCGAGCGCAGTAAATCCAGTGGGTACTCCACTCACACCACTTGTGTTTTGACGGGCCTGTTCAATTTGGTCGAGCGCAGTTTTGATCAATGCGCTCATCTTATCATAATTCTTGCGAATGTTTCCTTCAGCTACTTGAAAGAGATTGCTTTCAGCTTTATCCAATAAGTCAAACACGTCCGATGTCTCGTCGTAAGCATCACGGATAATCTCACCTGAGATACGAATCAACTCGCGTTGAATGTGCTTTTGAGCGATAATGCGCGCGTGCGTTTCTATGTTGGCTGCGGAAGCTACGCGGTTGGTAAGCTGAGAAATATATAGTGGACCACCCACTAGTTCCAACTCTCCCGCCTTGCGAAGTGAGTGCGTAACTGTGAGAATATCTACGGGTTCACCCTTTGCAAATAGATCAGAAATAGCAGCAAAGATGCGTGCATTGGCATCTTTATAAAAGCTCGATGATTTAAGGATATCGATTACAGAGTTCATCGCCTCTCGCTCGAGCATCATGGCCCCAAGCACAGCTTCCTCGAGATCAACTGCCTGTGGTGGTAGTTTTCCAATCTCCACCCCCATAGCACTATTCATGGCATCACGAATGCCTTGAATACGATCTCTTCTTTTTTGTCTGCTATCTTGTTCCATGTTTTGATAAGGGAGGTCAAAATTATAAGCAAGTGTCGTTTTTACACTAAATAAAAATTACCTTGCAGATGAATTAATGAACGTAGGGTGTTGAAATTATTATCCATTTGATTTCTATAAATTTACAATCAAAAAGGCGGGTTTCAGAAGCCACTGCTGTATGAGTTATCAACGAAAAATGAGATATCTGCTACTCATAAGTTGCTTGTTGCTGTGGGCGAGTTGTAAAAAAGAAGACAACGACCCGCCAGTAGTGATTTTATTGGAACCCTTGAATTCAACCTTCGCTTATGGTTCGGAAATTCCCATAAAATTTTCCGTTAGCGACAATTCGTCTATTGAAGAAGTCCGTGTGACCATTCGCAATATGGCTAATAATCAAGTGCTCAATTCTCTTGTTTTCTTTACAACAAAAACCTCAGAAACTTTTCAAGGAGAAATTGCCTTCAACGATGTCCATGTAGAAAGCGGAGCTTACTATATTCAAATCATCGCAAGCGACGGAACAAATGAGGGAGCAGCTATAAAAAATATTCAGTTGCAAGGGGCGCCGCTCACGCTCGAAGCTGTTGTGGGTTTGACTAGCGGAAGCGCCCCAATCACTGCTTATACCTATGTGAATAATCAGTGGACTTCAATTTACACTGTTTCAGCATCACCAAATTTCTCAATGATTGATTCTTATGATCAACGAATGGTTGTTGCTGGTAATTCTTCGCAGGGACTGCTTGCAATTGATGCAGTAGCAGGGACCAGCATTGGTCAATCACCAGGGCTTTCAATTCAAGAATCTTTATGGGAAGATTCTCAGTACGATGATGAAAAAAGATGGTGGTGGTTGGCTTGCAATGATGGGAGCATTCGCGCTTACAATACATTGGCGATACCAAGAATTCAGTGGAGTATCGCCGGAAATTTTTTCCCTCATAAAATTGCCTTAACCGAAGATTACGTCGTGGCTGCTTGTTCCAATGTCAATCAGAGCATCCATCGCATCGATACCTATCTCAAAGAAACTGGTCAGCTTGTACATTCTATGGTCACCAATAGTCGTATCGATCAGCTCGCGGCTATCTCGAATAACAGGGTCTGGACGTATCAATCCAGTGAGGAGATGCAGCAAAAGGTCTACGATATAGCGGCTAACTATCAAGACGAGTGGACAAATTTTAGATACGCTGAAAGTGGGACAATATTGAAAGTGATTAAGACACCCAATTTGGTCATCATGCTATTTAACGACCAGATAAAAACCTATTCACTTTCAGGGACACTATTGACATCTCTCACGATCACTGCTACTGACATTTCATTTGAAAAATTATTCAATCACATATACGCCAAAACAGTCGGAGGCTGGGTTGTAATAGACGTGAGCACATTAGCGACCGTCACAAACTTGGCAGGTGGTGCACCGGTCGATCACATACTTTTTCGATACAATAAATGATTAGCGGTACAACAAATCAGCCCACCAAACTCCTCTGCCAAAAGTGCCCGCTACAATCTTTCTTGCCACATAGTTAATGTCCAATGATTTTATTTGAGTTCCAGGCAATCCCTTAAGTAATGTCCATTGCGTCTCGTTTTCTCTTTTGGTAAAGACGCCATAATTGCTTCCGACATATATGCGCTTTTCAGGACCTTTTTGTAAGATCATTGATTCACACTTACTCAAACCTAGATTGGCAGTTTGATCGATATATTTCTGTCCATCAAAATACCAAAACTTGCCTTGTTCTTCATTCCGATTGTAGAGGAGATAAAAGTTATTGGGATTTGTTGGGTCTACTTGAATACTCATAATCCATCCTTCTACGGGTATATCCGCCACCTTTTGCCACTGAATATTCTCTGGTTTTTCCGCTGTGATGTTAAAGCTTCTCCAAATCTGAGGATTGATGCGCGTGGTATCTAAAACGTAAGCATACATCACTCCCGGGTGATCCTCTGAAAGATAGAATCTGTATACATTGTAAAGAGCTGCATTCACTTTGGGTGCATCAAAAATGGTAGACCACGTTTCACCCATATTGGACGAGCGTTGAAGTTTTGCTCCCGAACAAAAAACAAAATTGTTATTAACGGGATGCATTCTTATCCAAGTATGCCATTCTGTTTTTGCACCAGAAGGATTCTTTCCAGTGTCGAAAGAAGTGCCGTCAATGCTTCGTTGAATGTTTCCATTTTGCATGGTACTAAACATCACATCCGGGTCTCTGGGATGTATTATTGTTTCAAAACCATCGCCCCAACTTACATGATACCAAATGGAGTCGCGCAATAAATTACCTCCAGTATCGTAGCCTCCAAAAAGGAATTGAGGTTCTGTTGTTTGTGAAGTTGCCAAGCCAAATATATTCGCAGCACCAATGCCAACATCACTTGGACTCCATGTGATTCCTTTGTCGACACTAACGCTCACACCACCGTCGTGCGATGCCCATATACGATTGTCCTTTTTTGAAAATATGATATGATGGCAGTCATCATGCATTTGATTTTTTTCGACGCGAATAAATGATACGCCTTCATCTGTACTTCTGAATAATGGTTGAACATTGCCACAGATAAGCTCTTTGGAATTCCGCGGATTCACAGCGATTGCGCGGGCCCTCGAGGTCAGCATATTGCCAGCTGTTTTTTTTAATGATGAAATAAACGTCCATTCATCTTTTTCAAAATCATATTTGAATAAGCCAGCCTCTCCGGTTCCCGTTTGATTTGCTGATATAGCACACGTCACTACAACATAGCAAACTAATCTTTTACCCTCAGGTTCCAAAACATTCATCCTAACAAATGGAAATTCACTCATCGCTTTCCATGGGGGCATAGACGCACTTTTCCATTGCTTTCCTCCATCATCACTCCATACTATTCGATCACCGGCAGCAATAATCACATCTTTCGCTCTCCGACGCTTATTGATGATTAGTACATCATAAAAATATCCTTCTGCTACTCGCTCCCACTCTACCCATTCTGAATTATACCCCTCCAATGTCATGTGCAAGCCTCTATTTCCAGCTACAAAAAGTTGACGAGGTCTTTTAAAATTAGAAACTACTTCACATATCTGTCCTTTGGTATCATTGGGATTTCCATAAGGCAATGGATTTTGATTTTTACCGTTTAATTGTACGTATGACTTTCCTCCATTTGTAGTAAGCCATACGCCATCAGTATATTGAAAATAGTCATCCCCGTCTCCTGTTGCGATCCACCATCGATCTACTTTTTTTGCATCTGGTGCTACGGATGAAACTCCAGAGATAGGAAGCTGATCGGTGCCTGCCACGTTCCAAGTACTGCCATGATCTCTTGATATCCAAGCGCCTCCCGTCGGACTGCACGCCCATAGCACATCATGTTTTCGTGGATGCTGCACAAGATAGTTGATCCGGCCTGTACCATTCCCCCTATTGAGAGAGTATTGCGGCAACGCTCTACCTCCAGGATTGAACTCCAATGGCAAGCGATTCGGCCCCATAAACTCCCAATTCCAATCGAGTGATTTCTTGACCGAATGTTTGTTCGGTATTGCGCTTACTCTATCCGTAAGTATTTGTTTCGTAAACTTCAATTCAGGCA
>CANGVZ010000237.1 GCA_947457285.1 Flavobacteriales bacterium
AGTAGGAGTAGGAGAAGTAGGAGTAGGAGTAGGAGAAGCTGTACCAGAATTAGCAACTGGGTTTTGCGAATTAGTATTTACACCTTGCGAATTAGTATTTACGCTTTGCGAATTCGTAGTTGTGTTTTGCGAATTAGTATTTACCGCCGCTACATCAGCATTCTCATTCTCATTCTCATTCCCGTTCTCGTTCTTGTTCTCGTTTTCAGCGCGCACATTGATGGCTACCTCTGAAGTAAGAGAATTGTCGGTATTACCATCTGTAATGAGTGCGAGTGTT
This sequence comes from Flavobacteriales bacterium, assembly GCA_947457285.1. Classification (GTDB taxonomy): domain Bacteria; phylum Bacteroidota; class Bacteroidia; order Flavobacteriales_D; family Sanyastnellaceae; genus JAIXWP01. The sequence goes on from CANGVZ010000237.1 coordinate 281, forward strand.
TGTGGGTCTGTGATAACGAGTTTTTCGAAGCGTGTGTCAAGGGCATCCACTTTCATTGAAAGGCTATTACGCTGGCCATCTTCAAGAATAGCCGTTTGATCAACTCCCAATTTATCGTCCTTCACAAGCTTACCATATACCGCCGCTGCTGCATATGCATCTTTCGTTTCTTTGCCCATCTTCTCTGTGAGATAGATACGATCCTTGATCGCACGGCGCATGCCATCCAAATCACTCTTCGCGTTTACAATGGCAGTTTCTATTTCAGCAAGCTCACTTTTCTTTTTAGTATTAGACTTTTTAGTTTCAAGTGCTGCAATTTCTTGTTCCTTTTCTTTTTCAGATTGACGAAGGTTGTTCAACTTGTCTTCTGAATTGTGCAATTGATTTTCTTTTTCCTTCGCTGCTTTCGTCATTTCAGCCAATGGTTCTGGCTTTGCCATTCTATTGGCTACAATGCGATCTTTCTCTTTTTGAAGGGTTGTAAGCGTTTTGTCAAAATTGTTTTCTGCTTGTGCAGCTTTAATAGCGGCAACATCTTCCGTAAGAGCAGTTTTTTCTGCTTTAGCTGTTTCTACTTCTTTTTGCAAGCTTGATGCAGCCACAATTGCGGCCTTTGCTTCGCGCTTCAGTTCTTGCGCTTTGTTAAGCAGGGCTTGTGATTCTTTTAATTTTGCTACGTCCTCTGTTGTAGTATAACCAGTAAGCCCCGCTCTCAATCCTTCTGCTTTTGCTGTGAGAGTCTCAGCTTCTTTTTGCTTATTGAGCGCAAATGAATAGGCTGTATTGATGCGCGATTCTGTATCCTTGATGAAAGTAGCATTCTTGTTAATGTCTTTTTCGATGTCGCCAATAACACTAGCGATAGTAACATCCGAACCGAATCCGGCAGCCAATGTTACATTCTCCATAGTTTTCTCCACGGAAAGGTTATTCGCCTCTACAGGAGCTGAATCTCCTGATGGTATTGGAGAGTCATTAACTTCAAGACCTGCTTTGCGGCGGAGCATCTCCGCAGCGAGTGCAGCAATATCCTCATTGAGAATTTCTTCGAAGTAATTGGTAACAATCAATCTTTCTTGTCCAGACTCTTTCACCAATTTCATTTCTTGTCTCAATGCTACTGGCTTATCGAAAGAAGGAACCTTTACTTCGGATTCATGCACTACAGGACTATTTTCTGTTTTAATATAAAACTTGTAGTCGCCGCCTTTTGGAACGTAGAGGGTATAATTACCATCACTAGGTTGAGTGGTATTTTCCATCACCATTCTACCTGTCATGCTTTCACGAATTTGAATGGTAGCATTTTTTTGTTCTGCGTCAATCTCGCTTACAAAGCTTCCTTTGAGATAAACGATTTGTAATGGAATACCTTGAACTTTTACGTTATAAACGTGCAAATGCTTTTGATCGCTGCTGCGACCAGAAGCAAAATATGCTTTTTGATTCAACGAATCAGCGATATAAAATATATCGTCGTCGGGAGTATTAATAGCAAAGTCAAGATTGATGGCTGGACCGAAATCGCCTGATTTTGGATCCATCACACTTTTGAAAATATCATAGCCACCCATGCTGTTGTGGCCTTTGGAAGCGAAATAGAGGGTTTTTCCATCAGAATGTAAAAAGCAAAAATCCTCATCGTATTTGGTGTTTACATCACCGCGTACTTTCTGAGGCTCGCTGAATTTTCCATCTGGAAGTATTTGTGCTTTGTAAATGTCCTTTCCGGTAGTACCATCTTTTCCATAACTGGAGAAATAAATGGTAGTGCTATTTCCCGGATAATGAATCACACCTGGGGCGCCTGCTTTTTGATCGAGCTTTGATTGAAGCTCTGCTGGTACCGTTAGAATTTTGCCACCGATACCATCGAGGTCCATGTAGCGAAAGAAGTTTTCACGATCGGCTTCTACTTTATTTAAAACCACGAGGTCTTTAATGTTCGCTAGAAGGTTTGCACCGTAAATGCAAGTTTCGATTTCCCTTTGAGTATTCAGCTTTTCAACCACTTTTGGATCTGCTTTGGAAACAAATGTTTCGTAAGCCTTTACAGCATCCTTAAACTGGTAATTGAGGTGAAAGGCTTTGCCGAGATAATACCAAGCCATAGGGTCTGTGACGTTGCGCTTGGTGGCGCTGGTCAAAAACTTGATTGCTTTTGATTTGTCTGGATCGCTATAGATTGCACAGGCGCCGAAGCGATAGCTATAATCTACATTTTGAGGATAAAGAGAAACCAATTGAGAATAGAGCGGATAGGCCTTGAGAAAATCTCCCGAGACAAAATGCTCATTAGCTTCTTTAGCGAGTTGTGGCTCACTGCCTGCTTTTTGGGCAGAAACAGTTGCTACAAACACGGCCCATAGGGCGATGACCAGTGCTGTGCGTTTCATGCGCTTAGATCAAATTAGACTTCCGTTGTTGTTCACTTATGTACTTTCAAGTCCTTGTCAAATGTCGGTACATGGGTATTGATACGGAACTAATCTTATTGGGTTACAATTTCTTATAGTTAACCCTTTGATCAGCACCAAATTTAGTCAACTTATGCATATTCTAATGTTGGTCTATTCATTTAACAACCAGTTGTAATCTAAGTAGTTAATTTGGGTCTTATCCGAAATTTTGGTATTGCTGTATCTATTTATAAATGAAACCAATGATTCCTTTTTTGTGAAGTCGCCCTTGAACCAAGTAAAGATTTTACTGAGCTCGGCAGATGAGCTTGTGATTTTATTGCGTGTGGGGTCATTGATAAAGCCCTTTGCGGCGCTATCCAATTGCGCGTTGACCTTTTCAGCCGTATATGCTTCATTTCTCAAAACAGGACATGACACTGAAGCACAATTGATAGCGAAGTGGATGCGAGGCTCATTGAATTCTTTTCTCAGAATGTCATGCTCGATATTATTGAGGTCGTAGGTTATTCCTTGAATGGTAATAAAACGGATATCCCAAGGCGTGTTTACTTTATAAATAGCCCCGCCAAGGTCTTTGATGGATTTGCAGGGGTAGTTGCGTAGGATGAGATCAACTGTAAAAGCGTTGTATGCATTGATCCAATAGGCGAGGCGCTGCTCGCGGCTCCAGTTCTCTTGATTGGGGTGTCCTTTGCGCAGAAGGTCGAGATAGGTATTGAGCTGGCTTAGATCTTTTTTAAAACCTGTGTAGTTGACGTGTCCGTCTGCTGAAACGTGTTTTTTCAAAAGAGCGTCCCATAGTTCGTGATTAATGGGTTTTGAGTCGTTTGGTATTTTTTGACTGCTACATCCTGGAGACAGAAATAGCGCAAGCGAAGCGAGTATTACGTGAATGATTTTCATGCGTGGACTATGATATTACGAATATAGGTGACATTTTATGCCCGTGCTTTACTAAATTCGTTCCAATGAATGAGGAGACTGTTAAAATATCCTGCATCATTCCGACGCTGAATGAGGAAGCTCACGTGGGAAGGTTGGTTCGTTGGCTAAGACAATGTTCTTTGAGCGAATTGGTAGAAGTCATCGTTGTGGATGGAAAGAGCACTGACGCTACCATCTATGAAGCAAGAGAAGCAGGAGCGGAGGTGTTCACAACAGAGATAAGATCGCGGGCGCATCAGATGAATTTAGGAGCAAAGGTGGCGAAGGGTGATATTTTGTATTTCGTTCATGCCGATGCAATGCCCCCGAAGTGTTGTTTTGAAGAAGTACTAAACGCGGTGGAGTCAGGACATCAAATAGGAGGCTTTCGATTCAGATTTGATAGTGATAAGTGGATTTTGAAGTTCAACTCCTATATGACGCGGTTTAATATTACTTCGTTTAGAGGAGGGGATCAGAGTATTTTTATTCAAAAGAATTTATTTGAAAAATTGAATGGATACGACGAAAGCTATGTGATCATGGAAGAATATGATCTCTTGCGCAGAGTAAAAGCTATGGGAATAAAATATCATTTAATTCAAAAAGACGTACTCGTGAGCGCCCGCAAATACATCGGACGCACATGGCTTGAAGTGAACTGGGCCAACGTCAAAGCCATGGCGCAATTTCGAAGAGGCGTAGCACCAGAGCTGATTAAGAGGAATTATTTGCGATCCTAGTGCTGGGTGCCTTCGAGAACTTTGTATTGAAAAAAATCAGCGATTTCACGTAGTGGTTTATAGCTCTCGTAACTGTCGCTGCAACTTTGGTTTCAAAGGTATCAATCTACCGCAAAGGCCCCGAAGGGTTGCAGCCCCAAGGGGCGCGGCCCTGATGGGCGCAGCTCAGAGACAGCAATTCTAAATAATCAATTCGCAAAAAAAGAACAAGCTCCTCTGGCGAAAAGCTAGTCACTAGTATCTAGTATCTAAAAAGTCCCTCCGTCGCTTTCTCTC
>CANGVZ010000238.1 GCA_947457285.1 Flavobacteriales bacterium
AATTCAGGCTGAATGGAAAGCCCTTGAGAATGAAGCGGGTAGGCGTGTGTCTGAAATGGAATTCCCGTATTAACTATTAAGATACTCAAAATGAAATCAACCGTAACAGCCAAGGTTTATTATCAACCTGATCTTACACAGAGAGAATGGGAAAAATCTCCCATCCCATCATTTGGGGTGTTTGCGCGAAAGAAGATCGCTCGTCGTGCCTTCCCTGGAAAGGAGATCCTTCGATTCACCGGAGCGCAAATCGAGGAACCTACTTTTGTTGATTGTCTATACACTGTTAACACTGTCAGGCCTTCGTACGCAAAATCTTAAATCCAGATGAGCAGCCAACTGTCTAAACGCAATTCTAAGCTCGATATATCACAAGCCAATAAGCCTGTCGATGACACGGAGTTCGATAAAATCAAACAGAAGTGGGTGGAGCAAGAGCTGCACAGATTTCAAGAAGATTATCAAGAAGAAATCCGTAATAAAATCGCGCGGCTTGAACTTGGCGCGATGTACTTCATGGGTAGATCAGGGGATGCTAACATATACCTTCTCGAAAACGCTACAGCAGTCAAAGGGAAGCGCAAAAATGACAAGTATGAATTTTCTGTAGTAGTAAAGTTTTGGTACAAATGGGATAAGCACTGGGGTCCCATACCCAACCGGTCAAAAGGCTATGAATATGAAATGAACCTTGAGGAATTTGCCAAGGACACTAGCTATACTAAATTAGCCAAGCACCCGCTTGAACTTTTTGCTGAAGCTGAAAAAGCGTTGGCCACAGGCGATATCTCCACCTACCAGTTAGATGCTCAAAATCAGGGAAAAGATGAAAGCCCCGATACCCAACTTTTGCATGTGGGCTCTAAAGAATCGCTAGAGCTTATTCAACGCGAGCTGGAAGCCAGGCGTGACCACGCTATCTCCATAAGAAAAACAATGGAGGTAATCATCGAAATGCGCAAACGCGAACTTGAAGTGGTCAGGGATAAAATGTATGCTGCAATAAAAGTCTTTGAAAAAAAGATTGCAAAAATATTCCGCGTCATCACCACGATAGAGCTTTACCTTGGCATCTCCGAGGAAATAGCACAAATCCAAGAAGGTTCACCCGCTAAGGAAACAGACCCGGTAAGCATTCGACAAGGGCTCATGTTCATGGATGAAGAAGTCGGAGACCCCTGGGATGATGGCCAAGGATTAGATTGGAACACTAAGGGCATAGCAGCTTTTGACGACTGGCTGACTCGTAACAACAACTATAAAAAGGTACTACCTGAGGCCAAGGGTATAGCTGCCTTCAAAACGCGCAGACATGAAAAGAAACGCGACCACCTTGAAGGGCAGCAACGCGCAATGGCCGCAATCCCCGACCATCAGACATTTTTACTCATCCGAAACGGGGACAACCTCTATCGTTTGATCACCGATAAAATTTCATTTATACCACGCCTTTTCCCGAGACGTGATGAGCTGCAGCGGCTATTGGAGTATTGGAAGCTTGCAGATTCACTGGAAGCAAAGAACGAAGGCGAGCAGGCTTACATGCGAACTGAGGAGAATAGAAGAAAAGATAGTCCCTTTAGTGACTTCCGTCATGAAGGGAGTAAGACATCTGACGCAAAGGAGTACGCAGAAGATAATGTATTCTTTTATAAAATGCGCTTGACATTGTTTCAAGGGTTGCTGGACAGAACCACTATCCTTCACCCTATACCGGAGTCAATAAAAATGTTTGATCCTCAGTTCCAACAGAAAGGATTGGTTCGCCTTATCTATGATGACGAGCTGACGCTACCATCGGGGAAACTCTCTTTCTGGGCATGGATGGCAAAATTAAATAGTGGCATCACCTATGGCTCTCGCATAATATTGGCTGACAATTGGGGTTTCAAGGAATCTTTCGGACACGGCAATATGAGTGAAGCAGGATTGGAATATGCCAGAGAAACAAAAGGCAGGCGATTCGATGACCGCTACGGTGATGGCTCCGGATGGTCACACCTGCCTCCTAATCCAAATAGCGGGCTCTACTATGTTAAAAAAGGTGTGAAGTGGGTCAACGAACCAGTCTGGATAGAGAATCCTGATTTCGATATCGCTAAGCCGGTGACACCAACAAAGAAACATTTCCATCCAGATGACGAGCAAATGAATGACATCTGGAACAAAGGCTGGAAGAAAGTAGAACTCACTATGTCCTACACGGAGCAGAAAAAATGGTTCGGAAAAATTGTAGCTAAGAGCACCTTCGATCATCACCGCACTCATGATCACAGCGGGGAGTTACTCACTGAAGACGATAAATATGGTGACGTAAAAGTTGATTGGAATCCCAGCGAGCTGCACCTGTGCATGATCACATCACAGAAAAAAGAAAAATCTTTCAAATACGTATTCCATGACGTCCAACACGAATTCCTTTGCATCCGTTACAATCCAAAAGATACCGTAGGCGAACACAGCATGTTCAGGACCTGGGACTCGCCAGAGCCCGAAGAAAGGAAAAACAATGTGTCATGGAAGATCTACACAAATGACGCTTTCATCATCAACTATGACCAGATCACAGTAGAAGACATCGAATTTTACGTCAACTCGCGTGTAGACCGCGCCTCCTATAAACACATGATGCCCCTGCTGTGGGAAGTGCGCAAGCAACTTTTAGAAGAAAATAAAAGTGAGGTCGATTTCAAAAAGCTAGTGCAGGGAGAAGCGTTCAAACTATCCGGGACGATGCCAACTGATGACCAAGTTGATACCGAAGTTGAAAAGTGGAAAACAAACTTAAAATGGAAGCGTGCCATCCATAATGACGACAGCAAAGCCTTAAGGATGATTGTCCAACGAATTTGCAAAGGAATTAGATAAATACAAATCACGAACCTAAAATAAATTCAAAATGAAAACATTACTTTGTTTACTGCTCGGAAAATTCCTTTTCATCGCCAACCGTGGAAAATATACCAAAGACTTCAGGGACAGCTTCTACATAGCTAAGAAAAGGTGTCTGAAACGTTTTGGGTCCCACGATGGCTATGACATCCAGGTAATCCCTGCCACCACCTGCCAAATCTGTGACCATGGTACCTACAAAGGCAGATACCTGAACTGGGATGCAGAATACTGGAGTGAGTGCCGGAATTGCAAAGGTCTGGTCCAGGTACCAGAGCGCAAAATAGCGTTAGAGCGCATACATCTTGGTACTCATGTTTTCCATCAGCCTGCGGAGCACGTTAATGTAATTTCAATAACACCTGTAAGCACCGTGGATGGATATGTAAATAGACCTAATGATTCCAAATACAAGTTCGACTGCGCATTGACTCTGCTGTTTATCTTTCACAAAACGGCTTTCTGGTATTATTGGAACAGGCAGGGGTTCTTCTCACAAACAAATACACCAATCACCTTCCTTTATAACTTTAAAACAATAAACCGGTGGCGCATCGTCTATTTTTTCAAATATCGCCTCACTGATCGCATAAAAATATCTTTGGGATTAGCCAATGACGATCTTCCCTTTTAGATAGATTTGTAATAAACTATTCCTATGGCAAAACTTAATATTTCTTTAGACCCTCACAATGCGATCTGTTTACTGGCTTTTATGCAGCACTTCATAAACGAGGATCTCCCCGATGATTATAAGTATCGCGGTGTGCGAGAAGCCTTGCAACAATATGAACAGGAAATTGGAACCAATATCACTAAAGAGCAGCTCATAGAAGTAGAAGCCGTCAATGAAGTAAATAAACTGATAGGAAAAACTCCTTCGTAAAATCTAGCGCCCTCTGTTTCCCGCCTGCACCTTACTTCCTGTGGTTGGGTAGGTTTGTTTTTAAAAATCCTTCTCCTTTGTTGGGTATATCAATTACGCCCTGCTATGAATTCTATCGCTTTACTTATTCAGCTTCAAGTTCTTGGACAATACCTCATCGGTGACGATCCGATGAAAGACTTCAAAAAATTAAAAAGGTTGTTGGCCACTGGCAAAGGGGATTTGAGTGCAGCTGTCTATATTTCCGTATGGACTCCTTTTGAAGATTATACGGTCACAGATTTAGTCGAGCTTATAGAGGCCGATACGAAGGATTTTACACACTTTACAGCTAAGGTCATAGACATCAGTAGAATTGAAAAACCTATCGAAATTGTTATCGTGCCCTCAAGTGAAGATCAGCGTGCCTATGAAAAGGTAAAAACAACCAAAAGCGCGGCAAGCCTTAGCAAACGAAGAAAGGACTCAGCAAATCGGTTTATTTTTAACACCAGCGCAGAGGCGGATGCCTTTATTAAGGGCTACACTTCCACGATCGGGTATCTTGGAGATGAAATGTACTTTGATAGTAGAAATAAATAATTAACAACCATGGCAAAAACTAAATTGTTACCGTCTCAAACGCTGCAACAGAAATTCAATGAGTTGGTGCAGCAGGCAAGGACAGCCATCACCGTTAATGTGAAGCGTCTGGATGCCGGACGCTATTTATTCAATGAGAATAATGCCCGATGCGAAGAGGAGGACTGGAACAACTATTATTTTTTCGGATTCGAACTCAAATATGGGAAGTCTAAATTTCCTACTGTAACCC
>CANGVZ010000239.1 GCA_947457285.1 Flavobacteriales bacterium
AATGATTCTTGATGTGGTTCCAGCGGGCGCTGGTACGATCACTTTGTCAGGTACTCCAATCTCGGCTTTCCCGCACTCTCAGGAGTTTGAACTGAATCTCGATCAAGTACTAGAAGTTACTGCAAACGAATGGTATGAGTTTGATGAATGGCAGTCTACTGATTATGATTTTGAACCCAATGCAAGCGCTACATCGGTGACCGTGAATACTTGTTCAAGCGGCACTATCACAGCGATGTTTACCGAGATTCCTCATGCATCTCTTACAGTGGACGTATTCCCAGCAGGAAGTGGAACAGTGGAAATGGAAGGCGCATTGTTGGCGGCATATCCTTGGTCGGACGTGATTGAGGCTAACCTAATGTATGATTTTGAAGCGATAAACATTCCAGATGTTTCTGTTTTTGATCACTGGGAATTAAATAATAATGTCATCACTCCTAATGATTTGAGTGCAATTATCCAATTGAACCTTCAGAATGATGATGTTCTCGTAGCGCATTTCAGAATTTTGGAACGTGCTAACTTGGAAGTACGTGTGATGCCAGAGGGCGCTGGTACTATCTCTATGGATGGAACTCAATTAGAATTGCCTTACTTTGAGAGTATCCTCACTGATGAAACCTACGCTTTTAGCACGGCACCTATCGACGAGTGGAGCACCTTTGTAGGCTGGCAATTGAGCAATCATGTGCTTGCTCCTAATGCTACATCACCAGATGTAACATTAGATTTCCAAATGGATGACGAATTGGTAGCACTCTATAATGTGATACCGCACCAACCAGTGACAGTAATCGTTGAACCAGCTTTCGCAGGAACCGTAGTCTTTGATAATGGTTACCAAACAATGGATGAACGCACTGAAGTAATCGCTGGAGAAGCTACCATTCCTTTCAGAGCTACTCCTGAGGAATACTTCGATTTTAATCGTTGGGAGGTAAGGTCAGGTGCTATTTTAGGACCTATTGAAGATCTCACGAATGGAATTGTGTTCAATACCGTTCCTGATACGGTGATTGCTCACTTCGACAGACAAGAGTTGCAGTGGTTTGTACCAAACTCATTTACACCTAATGGAGACGGAGTAAATGATGTCTTCAAAATATTCACCAATGCACAGGATCCAGAATACTTCGAAATGCGCGTATTCAATCGTTGGGGTGAGGTAATGTTTGAGTCTACCGATGCTGACAAGGCTTGGGAAGGCGACTTCAAAGGAGGAGAGTATTATCTACCGGACGGAGTTTACACCTACTACATCAAGCTGAAGTGGATTCATGCAGAAGAGTTCGAAGAAGTACGTGGTACCATCTTCATGTATCGTTAAGAGGACTTTTTTAGAAAAAAAAAAAATAAAACGCAACTTCTTTTTGATAGCAGGCGTTAAAGACTACAAACAACGCTATCTAACATTTCGGTTTGAACAGATGCACCCTATCATCTGCAAGGCATGAGAGCTCGTGAAAGAGAATTCAAGAGCACCTAACCTAACTTTAAACACGTATGTTGGACTATTATAAAGTAGTTCTGGGAAACGTAACATTTGATGCTATGCTTTTCCGAAAAGAATTGCGCAAAGCCATGAGACATCTCACCGTCGACGATAGAACACGGTTGAGAGATTGGTTGAAGCAAACAGGATTGGTCTAATCAGACTAGATCATCTAAACAAGTAAAAAAGTCCCTCCAATTTTGGAGGGATTTTTTTTGCAATAAATAGTTGTTAAACCCGTTATTTGCCGCCGTTGTCATTAACCTCCCTCTATGAGAAAATCTCTTTCTTTTCTTTGCATGACATTATTGTCTTTGTCATTGTTTTCGCAATCAAAACTGACCATTTCAGGAATCATTACAGAAGCAGGTAGTGGCGAAACATTGCCAGGTGTCGTTATTTATTGTCCAGAATTAGAAGTCGGAACAACGACTAATAATTATGGATTTTATTCCATCACACTCGACGCCGAACAGGCAACACTCGTTTATCGTTTTACAGGCTATGAACCAGTGGTGAAAAAAGTCGACGCAAAGACATCCTCTCGTTTGAACGTTGAGCTTGGAGGATCGGCTACTACTCTGAATGAAGTCGTTATTTCTGCAGAACAAACCAGAAAAGTTTCTGAGGAAACACAAATGTCATCCATAGATATTCCCATCGATCAAATCAAAAAAATTCCTGCGCTACTCGGTGAGAAGGACGTACTAAAAGTGATTCAACTTTTACCAGGCGTACAAAAAGGAAGTGAGGGTAATTCTGGATTTTATGTACGTGGTGGTGGTCCAGATCAAAATCTCATCATCTTGGATGATGCCACGGTTTATAACGCAAGTCACTTATTTGGTTTCTTTTCTATTTTTAATGGTGATGCTCTTAAAAGTGTAGAGCTCATCAAAGGTGGCTTCCCCGCACGTTATGGTGGTCGCTTGTCTTCTGTCCTTGAAATGCAAATGAAGGACGGTTCGAAAGAAAAGGTACAGGGAGAGGCAGGTATTGGAATTATCTCGTCGCGCTTAACCCTCGAAGGTCCAATAAAAAAGGGAAAGTCTTCCTTCCTTGTTAGTGGAAGGCGCACTTACATTGACGCGCTGATTTATCCCTTTTTACCGGAGGACCAGAAGGCTGGATATTTCTTCTATGATTTCAATATGAAGGGAAACTTTATCCTCGATGATCGAAATAGGATTTATGTGAGTGGATATTTCGGTAGGGATAAATTTTATTTCCGACCCCAAGCCGAAGATGGCAGTCGCGAAAGGGGAAGTTTTCTTTGGGGCAACGCCACCTCTACAGTTCGCTGGAATCATATCATCAATGATAAGTCGTTCAGCAATACGTCATTTATTTTTTCCAGATATTCACTTGGAATAGATTATGAAACCACCAGCAATGATAATCAGTTCGAATTGGAGTTTAGAAGCGGAATTCGGGATTGGTCGCTGAAGCACGACATCGATTTTCGCCCTTCTGCAAATCACTACATACGTGCTGGTGCAATGTCCACTTATCATCGTTTTAGACCAAGCGCAACGGTAGTTAGAAGCTCTGACGCTTTCGAAAATGAAAATGAAGCGGAGATTTATGACTGCCTCGAGAATGGTATTTATGTGGAGGATGATTGGACAATTACACCCAAGCTTAAGGCCAATGTAGGACTTCGTGTAAGTCACTTCAATTATAAAACAGAAAACTATTTCGGTGTAGAACCACGATTCAGTGCGCGCTATTTGATTAAAGATGATTTGAGTTTTAAAGCTAGTTATGCGCTGATGAATCAATACATGCACTTATTGTCTAATACCGGTGTGGGCCTTCCAACAGACTTATGGGTGCCTGCTACGGATCGCGTTGCGCCTCAGAGATCTCAGCAAGTAGCGGCAGGCTTTGCTAAGGATTTGAAGAATCCACGTCTTACCATTACCCTAGAAGGATATTATAAAAAAATGAATAATATCATCGGTTATCGCGAAGGCGCTAGCTTCCTCGCTGTAGGTGCTTTTGGTGAGGAGAATGAAGTGTCTTGGGAAGACAATGTGACCAGTGGTCAGGGTGAGAGTTATGGCGCTGAATTGATGGTGCAGAAAAAAGTAGGAAAGGTATCTGGTTGGGTTGGCTACACCTTGAGTTGGACCATTCTTCAATTTGATGAATTGAATAATGGCAAAGAGTTTTTTGCACGTTACGACCGCCGCCACGACTTAAGTATTGTATTGATGTATGAGGTGAATGAAAATCTCAACGTTAGTGCCACTTGGGTCTATGGCACAGGTCAGGCGATAACATTGCCTTTGGCTGAATATACACAGGTGATTCACGATCCAACAGGAAATCCATTTCCTTTTGAAGGAGTAGTGCAATCCACAGATTATGGAGAGCGTAATAGCTTTAGAATGGCCCCTTATCATCGACTCGATGTCGCAGCACAATGGCATAAGAAATTGAAACGATGTGAGCGCACATTTGAGTTGGGAGTGTACAACGCCTATAATAGAATGAATCCATTTTTCTATACCATCAACAGTAGAGCAGATGGCTCGCGCTACCTAAGTCAAATAAGCCTTTTCCCTATTTTACCATCTGTGTCCTGGACTTTTAAATTTTAATGAAAATGAGAAATTATCTAGCCATACTTACAGCGCTAATTATACTTTCAAGTTGTGAAAGAGAAGCCGATATTGATTTGCCAAAAACAGAGCCTAAGCTTTCAGTGAGCTGTTTTATTTCAGATGATATCGACACGATTCGGGCCTCTATTTTTTGGTCACGTCCTGTGTTTTCAAGTGACAATAATTTACCTGAACGCCCCGAAGATCTTACAGTGATTATTAAAAATGGAAGTTTGGAAAAGACCTTTTTATGGAGTCCAGATCTATTACAGTATTATCTTCCGGTTACAGAGTTTCCTCTTGTTGCAGGACAGCAATATGAGATGATTGTAAGAGCGCCTAATGGAACGCGTATCAGCGCTAAAACAACCATTCCTGAAAATCTTCCCGATATTGAATCTGCCGAAATTCGCCTGGACAGCAGCACCACCAG
>CANGVZ010000240.1 GCA_947457285.1 Flavobacteriales bacterium
ATTTGAATTAAAAAATGAATACGCCGATGCATCCTACAATGAGTCCATCAAAGGTGTGTATTTCATGGGCGATATTCCTTTAAAAATGGATTCCAAACTAAGATTGGTCGGCAAGCAAGGTCCCGCCAAGCTTGTCTTTCAACGAATTCACCCAGACTCCACATTATATACAGTAAAAGCTAAACTTCTCGGATTTATTGGAATTAAAGTTAGAGATCAGTACTTCCGCTTCGAAAATCTCAATGGAAACACGTATTTAAAAGGCATCAATAGCAAGGCAAAATCTGAAGAGTTTATTTCAATTAATCAACGTCCTACTGCAATTCCACAAACATGGAAGAATGCCATGGGAACATACACATTAGCGAGCGATTATTTCAGTTGCAAAGAATGTCCTGAACTAAATTTTGACAAATTTGAATCCGTAGAATTATTAGAAAAAGATGGATTTATATTATTCAAACTTAGGTTTGAGGACAAAAAAGAAACAGTAGATAAATACATGATTGCATTAGACGACACGTATGCGAAATCAACAGGAATCGGCCGTGGCACAGGCGACACATTCAAGTTATTGCCGAACGGAAACTTGTATTATAGCGGTTTTGAATTCAAAAAGAAAAGTAAATAATACGCATAAAAAGTAAGTTAAAAGCAGTCCTTCGGACTGCTTTTTTTATCTCACAAAACTTAACATTCGAATTGCCTGCGACCCCTTATTTTTGAGCCCGTTGTCGACAAAACCCTTATATGACTCTCGAAAAAAAGAAAAAGGAATACATCAACCGTGAAATTTCTTGGTTGTCGTTCAATGAACGCGTGTTGCAAGAAGCACAAGACAAAGAAGTCCCACTTCTAGAGCGCATGCGATTTTTGGGAATATTCAGCAACAATCTCGACGAGTTTTTTAAGGTACGCGTCGCTACGCTCAGAAGAGCCAGCACTTTCGGAAAAAAAGCCGTCGACCCAATGGATTTCAATCCTAAGGAAACCCTCGATGAGATTCGCGACATCGTGATGAAGATGCAAGAGAAGTTTGATAAGACCTTCAAAGCACTGACCTTAGAACTTGCAAAGGAAGACATCTACTTCATTGACGAAACGAAGCTCAAACCGAATCAGAAAAAATTTGTAGAAAACTACTTCGAATATCAAGTAAGACCTTACCTCGTTCCAATCATGCTCAATTCAAAGAGCATGTTTCCGCCGCTCGATGACAACAGTTTTTATTTAGCGATTGAATTGGGTTATAAGACAGACAAGACCCACGGTGCCTACGCCATCATGGAAGTACCCACCACACTTACACGTTTTGTCGAAATACCATCAGACGACGATAAACGTTATGTGATGTTTGTGGAAGATGTGATTCGCTACCGCCTGCGCCGAGTATTCGCAATTTTTGATTTTGACTCTGCCAAAGCCTACACCATAAAAACCACGCGCGATGCGGAGTTGGACATTGACGACGACCTTTCCAAAGGGGTGGTAGAAAAAATGTCTCGAAGCCTTTCACAACGCAAGAAAGGACAGTATGTGCGTTTGAATTACGACAAGGAAATTCCAAGCCATTTTCTTGAATTTATCTTGAAAAAAATTGGATTAAAGAATAAAGAAAATGCAATTGCAGGCGGACGCTATCACAACAAACGCGACCTCATGGGCTTCCCCGACTTTGGCCGCAAAGACTTGTGTTTCCCACCAATGCCGGCTACCCAGCATCCAGTAGTTTCAAAAGAAAAAAGCATTTTAAAAACAATTGCAAAAGAGGATATTCTCATTCACTATCCCTATCAGACCTTTACGAATCTTCTTGATTTCTTGCGTGAAGCCGCCATTGATCCCAATGTTCGCACGATTCGTATCAGTCTATATCGCGTGGCAAAGAATAGTCAGATCGTTAATGCTCTTATCAACGCCGCTAGAAACGGAAAGAATGTAATCGCAGTGGTTGAATTGCAGGCGCGTTTTGATGAAGAAAATAATATCTACGTTACTCAAAGATTACAAGAAGCCGGCGCCCGCGTTATCCCCGGCGTGCAGGGACTTAAGGTACACTCTAAACTAATTCAAATTAGTAGAAAAGAAGGTAATAAAACGGTAAGATACAGCCACATTGGAACAGGAAACTTCCACGAAAAAACGGCCAATATTTATAGTGACATTAGTCTTCTCACCGCAGACCGCGAAATAGGTCGCGAAGTGCGAAAGATTTTTGAATTCTTTGAAAGCAATTACACGCGCCACGTATTCCGCCATCTCATCGTAAGTCCTTTCAATACACGGAGAAAGTTTATGGACTTAATCAATGATGAGATTGACAATGCTGAAAAGAGAAAAGAGGCTTGGATTATTTTAAAGATGAATAATCTCGTTGATTCGGGCATGATTCGCAAACTTTACGAAGCCAGTCAAGCGGGGGTAAAAATCAAATTAATCATACGTGGAATATGCAGCCTTGTGCCTGGAGTGCCTGGCTTGAGTGAAAATATAGAATGTATCAGCGTGGTTGGGAGATTCTTGGAGCACGCACGCATCATGGTTTTTTGCAATAATAAAAAACCACTCTATTTTATTTCCAGCGCCGACTGGATGACGCGCAATATCGATCATCGCATTGAAGTGACGACTCCGATTTATAGTCCAAAATTGAAAACAGAAATTCAGGACTATCTCAATATTCAATTGGACGAAAACGCAAAGGTGCGGATTGTTGATAAGTCTCTAAAAAACGAATATCGCAAGCCTAGCAAGGGATTGAAGCCATATGATACCCAAACCAAATTCTATGAGTTGCTGAAAAAAAAGCAGTAATTCTTTTCTTTGGCAATTCTAACAGATTACTGTGAAGTTTGCCGCTATAGACATAGGTTCCAACGCCATCCGTCTTCTTATTGAAGAAGTTCATATTGATGAAGGCCGCTATCATATCGAGAAGGTCAGCCTAACGCGTGTACCCGTGCGTCTGGGTGAAGACGTATTTACCAAAGGAAAAATAGGAAAGCAAAAAGTCAATCAATTGGTTAAAACCATGACTGCCTTCGCTTACCTCATGGAAGTGCACGACACTGCTATTTACAGAGCCTGCGCCACAAGCGCCATGCGCGAAGCAAAGAACAAAAGGGCAGTGATCAAAAAAGTGAAAGAGGAATCAGGCATTGAAATCGAGCTCCTCAGCGGTGATGAAGAAGCCAACCTAATTTTTTCCAATTACTTTGCTCAGAATCTGAATACCAAAGCCAACTATCTCTATATCGATGTAGGCGGCGGTAGCACCGAATTGACTCTTATTAAAAATGGAAAACGCATCAAAGGCCAAAGCTTCGAGCTGGGAACAGTGCGCATGCTGAGCAATGCCGTAGACGCCAAAGTTTGGGAGCGCGCCCGCCGTTGGATTCAATCTTCTTTCAAGGATAATGAGGTCGTTACTGCCATTGGAACGGGCGGAAACATCAATACTCTTTTTAAAATTATTGGAAAAAAGCCCAATCAAACCATCTCACTTACGGAAATCAAAGAGCAATATGAAGCATTGCGAGCACTCACCATGGAGCAGCGCATCACCAAGCTCAAAATGAAGCCAGACAGGGCTGACGTGATTATTCCGGCATGTGAAATTTATCTCCGTCTAATGGGTTATGCCAATATTTCGAATATGATCGTACCAAAAATCGGATTGGCCGACGGGGTGATTTTGGACTTATTTGAAAACTGGCAGCTCGAACAGGCCTAAAAATGGATAAAATCCATTCGGGCAATCACCTTTTCAATTGTATCTTCACGCGCGCTTAATTAATCTTGACAAATGGCTGTATTTGTACGTTCTACGCTATCAATATTTTTTGTGGTTTTGAGTGCTTGTGTTGCACATTCTCAGGTCTTCGGAGATGTGCTCTATAGCTGGGATTTCTCCACCGGCCTGCCCGCAGGATGGACCAATACCAGTGCCTCAAATATTGGTTTATGGGAATATCGTGGACCGAATACTTCTCCATCGAATGCCGTAGGTTCGAGAGGAACGTGTGCCGGAGCAGGAGCTCCAATCGCATCGCTTACTCAGTCCAACGGTTTCATGATATTCGACTCGAACTATTGGGACGACAACGTACCTGGATGTGGCGGTCTGGGAAGCGGTGTAGACCCCGCACCGCATACAGCTTGGCTCACAACCAACTCGTTAAATTTCAGTGGAATCAACTCGGTATTCATTACCTTTCAAGAGCAGTTTCGTCTATTCTCCGCCAATTGTAAAGTGCAGGTGTCCGTTAATAACGGAGCTTGGGTAGATGCGGGAACAAACACTGGGCTCGTAAGTGCAAACCCTCAATGGACCACCTACAACCTAACGAGTTTCGCCGCCAATCAATCCAATGTTCGCGTTCGTTTTCAATTCCAAGGAACATACTATCAATGGCAAATTGATGACGTTAACTTTTACACCCCCAATGCCAACGATCTTCTCCTTACCAATACCGCATATACAGTAAACCCTACCCTAGACAATTTGTACAATGAGCTGGAATACGA
>CANGVZ010000241.1 GCA_947457285.1 Flavobacteriales bacterium
ATTTGGATTTCTCCAACAACCAATTTGTACCACAGGAGCTTTTCCCAAATACTTTCTCATCAACAGCTATCAGAAACTCTACATGGTCTAACAACTGGAACTCTTCGTTGACTGCCGATTACATTTACGACATTAACGAAAACCACAAAATCACTATTCTCGGTGGTTTCGAATTACAAGAATTTTGGTCAAACTATCTCGGACGCAACTATAATTTCGTAGATGGTTCGCCAGTAGAGAATGATTTTGAAACTGATAGCACCGTGGTTCAGCGATTCCCTGGAAACCGCGTCGGTTGGACATTCGTTTCAACATTTGCCCGTGTCAACTACTCAATAAAAAACAAATATTTCATCCAAGCCGTAAGCCGTGTGGATGGTAGCAGCCGTTTTGGTGCAAATAGCAGATATGGCTATTTCCCTAGCCTTTCAGCGGGTTGGGTTGTTTCTGATGAAAAATGGTTTAACAAAACCAAATTCGTCAACTTCTTGAAAGTTAGAGCAGGTTGGGGTAAGTCAGGTAACTCTGATATCCCTGCTGATGCCCAGTTCAATTTATTCTCGAACATCAACAATGGTATTACCTATAACGGCCAACCGATTCTCTTCCCAACTCAGTTTGGTAACGCCGATCTCCAGTGGGAGAATACTTCAACGCTCGATGCTACCGTTGAAATCGGTATGCTAAAAGATCGTCTCACTGCGCAAGTATCTGTTTATCGCAAAGTGACCACGAATGCGTTGATGAATGTGAGCATTCCAGCATCAACAGGTTTCGGAAACTATTGGGACAACGTAGCTGAAATTCTCAACCGTGGTATTGAATTGACCATTACAAGCTACAACATTACACGACCAAACTTTGAATGGAAAACAGACTTCAATATTGCACGCAACTATAATGAGTTGGTTGATATTGGGAACTACACACCAGATGCTGTGAGCGGAGGAACAAACGACTCGCGTGTAATCGTTGGTAAGCCAATCGGTTCTTTCTACTTGATGAAGTTTAGCCATGTAGATCCTGAAACTGGATTGCCTGTGTATCTCGATGCAAATGGTAATGAGACATTTGATTATGACAACGGACAGCGCCAATATGTGGGCGATGGTCTTCCTGAAGCAATTGGTGGTATCACAAACTCATTCCGCTACAAGCAGTGGGATGCTCAGATACTCGCTACATTCAGCTTGGGTGCTAAAATCTTTGACTCTTCAGGAAAGCGTCAGATGGGTGTTGTAACCGACTGGAATATGAGAACAGATGTACTCGACCGTTGGAGACAACCTGGTGACGAAGCCACGTTCGCTCGTCTCACCCTCGATGAAACAACCTATGGATTGCCTAGTGGTTTCCCATGGTGGAATACCAGCTTGTTTATCTACAATGCAGATTTCTTAAGAATTAGAAATATCGCAATTGGTTATACTTTCAAATTGAAAAAAGAAAGCAAGCTTCAAAACTTGAGAATTGGTGCTAACGCTACCAACGTCTTCACATTTACCAACTTCCCAGGTCTTGATCCAGAGTTGGTGCGTGACTTCGAAAATCCTCAGGATAGAAACTTAAGTCCAAACGTGACTTACTTGACGCCTCCACAAGAGCGCAGCTTTAACTTCTCAATCAATGCTAACTTCTAAGATTTGAAACCATGAAAAAAGTAAAGATATTTTTCCTCGCCCTCGCCATAGGAACTGGTTTCACCGGTTGTAAAAAGTGGTTGGATATTGGTCCAGAAGGCGCCATTCTTGCGGAAGACGCAATTAATACTCCTGAGGACTTACAAAAGCTCCTCAACTCTTGTTACGATGTTCTTGGCAATGTCTACGACGGAAACGTTCAAAACATGGCGGAGTTGCTCAGCGATAACCTCGCTCGTCCGCTCAATAACCTCGACCTCACTTCTGTGTATGATAGAGAAGTAACATTCTTCAACTCTACAACGAATGCGGTATATGCCGATTTGTATAGAGCTATTTACAGAAGCAATGAACTTATCAGAAATGTGGAATTGGTCGAGAATTTATCGGCGGAAGAAAGCACACGCATACAAGCGGAAGCGCGCTTTATTCGTGCGTTGTGCCACTACTGGGTGCTCAAACTTTGGGCGCAGCCTTGGGGCGCAACTGCAGACAACTCACATCTCGGAATTGTTATTCGTGATGAAGCAGGGCCATTCCCAAAGCCCAGATCCAGCGTTAAAGAATCGTATGAATTTATCATTGCCGATATTCAATTTGCATTTGATAATCTTCCTTCTACGAACCCTGGATATGCAGACCGCCTCTCTGCAGCAGGATTGATGGCTCAAGTACTCTTCCAAAAAATGGATTACAACGGCGCTATTACATTCGCCAATGAAGTGATCAACAGCGGCCGCTATTCATTGCGCCCTGACCTCGATGCATTTCAAGCCTTCACTGCCGATGGTTACCTCACTCCAAATCCGGAATCAGTTTTTGAAATCAGTTCATTTGTTGGAAATGGAATCATTGACGCACGCAATGAAGGATTTAGAAACAACTACTGGCCTGGTGCTTCAGGCTCACAGCTGAGCTATAGCCTTGAGCTAAACAATTTCTTCAACCTCAGCCCCCAAGATGGACGCATCGCTGCATGGTTGAATGAAGCCGATGGTCAGATTCAAAACAAAAGATTTGGATCGAACGCAAATGAATCATTCTTCTTTTCTATTCCAATCATTCGTCTCACGCACCTTCACTTGATTCGTGCGGAAGCTATTGGAATGGTCAATGGAGATTTGAACACTGCCATCGAAGACATTAACGCCATTCGCGACCGTGCTTATGGAGAAGGCCTCAATGATATGCCCGCAGGGGCAACAGCTCAGCAAATTATCGCAGCTGCGCGTGAGGAATTCAGAAAAGAAACGATTAGCGAAGGATACCGCATCGACCAAATCAAGAGAATCGGTGCAAGTGGCGAAAACATCGTCGTGAGAGGAGCGCCGTGGAATTGTCCGGGAATGGCCATTCAATTCCCAAACAGCGAATTTACTGGTGCCGATTTTGTTGGAAATCCAGAAGGTGGTTGTTAATTTTATATCTTAAAATCAATGAACATGAATAATAAAATATATGCTTTGATACTGTTAATAGCCGTAGCAGTATCCTCATGCAAACCCGATTTAAAAGGCGAACTCGGCGACCCCTCTAACAAAGTTGCTGGCATGGCAGGAACATGGAAAGTGAGTCAGTTCTCACAAATTGACCTCAACAATCCTGTTCAGGAAGAGAGAGATTTGACTGAATTCTATGTCGTAGATGGTCAAGACGTTTTGACCATCGAATTCAAAGAAGAAGGAAGAACATATACCGTTGCTCCTGGCGCGGGCCGCAACTTCTTTGGAACGGGTGGAACCTGGGCATTTGATAATGATGCTGCACCTAGCACACTCATACTTACAAGTGATGTTGAAACACTTGAGTTGCCTTTGGGCGCGATGGTGAGAGAGTTTGACAACAACTTCTCTATCGAAATACCTCGCTTTTGTGAAGATGCTACTGGCAATCGCACCAACACTGTTATCTATAAATTTCAATTCACCCGTCAATAATAGTACATCATGAAAAAGATTTTAAGCATTTTCATAGCAGTGATTGCGGCGCAATCAATGTTTGGTCAAGCGGCTTATGTGCTTCCCTCTCCAACGGGTGCTGACGAACCGCTCACCATTTATATCGACATTTCTCAAACCACCTACACAGGTCTTAAGGATCGTTTGATTGCTTATCCCGAAGCAATCGAAGACGTTTATATCTGGACGTGGCAGCCTGCAGACAACGGAGGTAATGGACAGTGGTCATCGAGTTCAGAAGGACGTAAAATGACACACGTGAGTGGTTTGCTTTTTAAATATGAAATCATACCAACTGAATTTTATGGAGTGACAGGACCACAACTTTTCGCTCGTGGCATATCATGTCTTGCTAAACTAAAAGATGGTAATGCTTACCCAGATATTCCACTTGAAGCAAAGACTGAAGACTTAAACATCACGATCATCCCAAAACTATGTGATGATAGATTTTGCATCTTCCCAGAATTGGGTAAAGCTGAGGACTTTATCAGCATTACCTACAACAACAATTTGGAATTGGACGCCAATCTCCAAGGTCTTGGAGCAGATGAATGCTATATATATCTCGTAGCACGAGGCAACTCTGCATTCAATATCTATCCATACGTTCCTGTAGCGCAAGTGACATCTACACCCGCCTTGAAGATGAAGCCGGTACCGGGCAAGCCAGGGGAATTCAGATTGACCATTATCCCGGAAGATTTCTTTGGAACCATCATTCCTGCAACACAAAACTTCCGAGAATTGCGATATTACATAGTGAAGCCAGGTTACACCCCGCCTTCACCTGTATTTGAAGCATTCTCGTTTTTACAGTGCGTGGATTAAAATTTTTAGCTTTATGCATAAAAAAAAGGCCGCTTTCTTGGGAGCGGCTTTTTTTATGCTCTCTCTCATTACCTTATTATCTTATAAACCTA
>CANGVZ010000242.1 GCA_947457285.1 Flavobacteriales bacterium
TCAACAGACCATTGAATGTAATGTTATTGGTAAATATTCCATTTCCCAAGAAATTATTTTGAATGGCTTGCTGGATGTTTTCGGATGGCAGCAGCGTTACCTGACCATGGCTACTTACAGCCAATACAACTCCAAGCGCAAATGAGTAGATTTTTTTCATAGATAGTTGGCTTTATTGGTATATGCTTCAAATATAACACTTTACCCCAATCAACTACTAAAAACCTCATGTTTTTTTACTCCATGCGATTGATCGTCGCTCAATGAGTAGATAAAACAGGTGTGACACAAAAATGGAGAAAACGACCCCTCCGGTAAGTATAGCATACCCGCTCCATGGTCCGCTGATGTAGGGCAAAAGCAAGTATATGAAAAGGCCACCAAATAAGGGATGAGTCAAATAGAGCGAATATGAAATCTCTCCAAGCCCATTTAAAATCCGAGGTGTTTTTATGATGTATAAAATAAAAAACACAGCAAATGTGCCGGCAATCAACCAATGCGGCCCAACGAAATACAGGATGTTGATACTTGCGAGAACAGCGTACAGAGCCGCTTCCAGAAAATTAATTTTTTTAATTAAAAAGTAAAAAATTGAAAAGCCTAATACAAAAGGGCCTATGTAAAAAGTAAGAAAGCGATCGTCTTTTAAAAAATAAGTGGATGCCAAAAGAATACTTATAAAGGTTGCTCTTTGCCAAAATTTATCTCCGTTAAACCAAGAGAATGTCAGCGCCAGGAGTAAATAATATTGAATCTCGATCGCTAACGTCCAGAAAATAGGATTCAACCATTCGAGATTAATGATTTTGGTTGTGTAAAAGAAGTGCGATAAGAGTCGAATAGCGCCAAGGTCCTCGTTGGATTTTCCGTAAAAATTGTTGAAGGCAACCACAGCAATGGTTAGCAACAAGGTAAGAATATATGGTGGGTGTAAGCGCCATAATCTCTTCTTAAAAAAAATCAGGAATTGTCCAATATCATAATTGGAGCGATGCATCGAATATGGAATGATAAAACCTGAAATAACAAAGAAAACAAAAACTCCAGTCGGCCCGTATGAACTTAGCTGGAGCACGGCATCTCCATCGGGAAGCAGTCTGCGAACTCCATCGGTGTGACCTGCTAGATGAAATACACAAACCATCAAAGCAGCAATGCCTCTGAGAGCTTGTACATTGTCAAAACGTGTCGCAACCGCCATAGAGGGCGCGAAGATAAGCTTGGACAACTACGAAACTAACTGAATTTGTGGGAATTGTGAAAAAGTTGTATATTTGCAGCCCTTTTTGGGAACACTGTTGTAGTGCGCTGACAGTGAATTAATTACAAAGTAAAACCCCTTTCGTTTGCGCCACCTCTTTTAAAGAGAAACGAAATACAAATTAAAATGCCCTCATGGCAGAATCTAAAAAAGTTAAAGCTGCTGACGCAGAAAACATCGATCCAATTGAAAACCTCGCTGAGGAGACTATTGCACCAGCAGTAGAAAAAGAAGAGATCGCAATCGAAGAACCTCTTGATTTGTACAGCACAGCGGATGACGCGGCTTACCTCACAAGCACAGGTGAATTTAATTGGGATGCTTACGAAGCAGCAGGCGGATATACTACAGACGAGCGTGCTCGTTTTGATGGTATATACGAAAACACACTTTCTACTATCGCTGAAAAAGAAGTAGTAGACGGTACAGTTGTTCTCGTGAACAAAAAAGAAGTAGTAGTAAACATCGGTTACAAATCAGAGGGTGTTATCCCTGTAACTGAATTCCGCTACAACCCAGACCTCAAGCCTGGTGACGTTGTTCCTGTATATGTTGAACAACAGGAAGACAAAAACGGACAGCTTAAAGTATCTCACAAGACAGCACGCGTATTTAGCGCTTGGGGTAATGTGAACAGAGCTCTTGAGTCTGGTGAAATCATCAAAGGTGACGTGAAGTGTCGCACTAAGGGTGGTCTTATCGTTGACGTATTCGGAATCGAGGCATTCTTGCCAGGTTCTCAAATCGACGTGAAGCCAATCCGCGACTACGATGTATACGTTGGTAAAGTGATGGAGTTGAAAGTGGTTAAAATCAACAACGAATTCAAAAACGTTGTTGTATCTCACAAAGCTCTCATCGAAGCCGAACTCGAAGAACAGAAGAAGCAAATCATGTCTGGTCTTGAAAAAGGTCAGGTATTGGAAGGTGTTGTTAAGAACATCACTAGCTACGGTGTATTCGTTGACCTCGGCGGTGTGGATGGTCTTATTCACATCACTGACCTTTCATGGGGCCGTATCAATCATCCAGAAGAAGTGGTGCAGCTTGATTCTAAGATCAACGTTGTTATCCTCGACTTTGATGATGAGAAGAAGCGTATCGCTCTTGGCTTGAAGCAGCTTTCTGCTCACCCATGGGATGCTCTTCAGGAAAACCTTGAAGTAGGTCAAAAAGTGAAAGGAAAAGTGGTTGTTCTTGCTGACTATGGCGCATTTGTAGAAATCGCTCCAGGTGTAGAAGGTTTGATCCACGTTTCTGAAATGTCATGGAGTTCACACCTCCGTTCTGCTCAAGACTTCTTGAAAGTTGGTGAAGAGGTAGAATGTGTGGTATTGAATGTAGATAAAGATGAGCGCAAGCTTTCATTGGGTATGAAGCAATTGATGCAAGACCCATGGGAAGGTATTGAAGCTCGCTTCCCAGTAGAAAGCAAGCACAAGGCTAAAGTTCGTGCATTCACCAACTTTGGTGTGTTCTGCGAACTCGCTGATGGTATCGACGGATTGATTCACATCTCTGACCTTTCTTGGAGCAAGAAAATCAAGCACCCATCTGAATTCTGCCAAATCGGTGATGAAATCGATGTAGTAGTATTGGAGCTTGACAAAGACAACCGTCGCATCAGCCTCGGTCACAAGCAGCTCGAAGAAAACCCATGGGATGTATTCGAAACAGTATTCGTTGAAGGTTCATCACACCAAGGTACAATTGTGAAGAAAGAAGGTAGCCACGCTATCGTAACACTTCCTTACGGTCTTGAAGGTTTCTGTATGAATAAGAACTTGAAGAAGGCTGACGGTTCTACTGCGAAAGTAGAAGAAACCCTCGACTTCATCGTGTTGGAATTCAACAAGAATCAGCGCAAGATTTCTGTATCTCACACTGGCACTTGGAAAGAAGAAGAAGCTGGTGCAGAAGCACCTAAGAAAGCGGCTCGTCCTAAGAAGGAAGGTGGCGCTGAATCTTCTTCAGCAGTGAAGGCCGTTAATGCTCAAGTTGAAAAGTCAACACTTGGCGACCTTGATGTATTGGCGAATTTGAAAGACAAAATGGAAGGTAACAACAGTGAAACAGCTGAGTAATTCTTTCTGATCTTATAGAATTAAAAAATCCCAACCAAAAGGTTGGGATTTTTTTTGCCTTATCAAATCGGCAACGGGAATAGTTTAGGGCACGACTCGTTTAACTTTGCATTCATGAAAAAGCAAAAGGGCACCAACGACTTGATCATTGTACCAGCGAATAAAGAAGCTACACTTTCGAAATCAGCGAAAAAATTCAATACGCTTCTCAAAAAACTGGAACAGGTAAAGAACGATCAAGAGAAAATGAAGTTGCGTTTAGAGCAAAATCTACTTGAAACCCATAAAGAGGTAATGCCCGTGTATGGGGAACTCTGTGAATTGCAGGCAGATTTTCTACTGTCGGTGATTGATTATTTCAACACTAATAAATTGAGTCGGGAAAAAGAAAATTATATCCTGCAGTACGTGGATATGATCAAAGGGAATCTCATTCACAGCCCCTATCAGATTAGTGAAGAAAAAATGAAGAAACTTGAAGAAGCAACGGGAGCTGACGACGAAGAGGATGCTGAGTTGGATGCCATTTTAGATGATATTTTTGGAGAAATGGAGGATGATTTTGGAGACGATGAAGATTTCGACAACTTCTTTCAATCACAACCATTTAATAATACGGGGCAAAGAAAAGAGAAAAAGAAAACTAAAAAGCAACTAGAAAAGGAAGCTGCCAAGGCGCAATTTGATGAGGAAAAGGGCAAAAGTTTCTCCGCAATGTATAAGAGCCTTGTAAAGCTCCTTCACCCAGACAGCGAGCCTGATGAAGAGCTAAGACTGAAAAAGACGGAGTGGATGAAACAGCTCACTGTGGCCTATAAAAACAAGGATATACAAACCCTGCTGAAGATTGAGTTGGAATGGATTCAGAATGACAAATCACTTGCGGAAAAACAATCGGAGGAGCGATTAACTTATATAAACGAGATGCTCAAAGAGCAAGTGCGTGAAGAGGAGTATAAATTCGCAATGATTCTAAACGATCCGCGATATAATCTCCTACGCTTTTTTACGAGGATCGGTAACATCTTTTATTACAACGCTAAACTTGTTGCTAAGGAACAAAAGAACCATTTGGATAAGTATGCATTTATGCTAGCACAAATGCAATCCTCTAAAAAGGACGCTAATGCTATAATAAAGCAGATTGTAGAAGAAATGAAA
>CANGVZ010000243.1 GCA_947457285.1 Flavobacteriales bacterium
CGCATGGATGATGTAACTTCAAGAATGCTGCAGGGTATCAAAGAAGGTATGACTCCGAAGGAAATCGAAGCTATCCGTGCAGCGAATAAGAAGGCGATAGAAGATGAGTTTAAAAATTCAGGAAGCGCCGATAGCGGAGTCGTTAGAGCTTACAATTACGGAAATCAGTATTTTTTCATTGTATTAAGAACATTCAAAGATGTGCGTTTGGTAGGCGCACCACCGAGCGAAATTGGAAAGTTTGGAGGAGATACTGACAACTGGGTTTGGCCGCGTCACACTGGTGATTTCAGTGTATTCCGAATTTACGCTGACGCCAATAATGCCCCAGCAGAATACAATGCCCTCAATCAACCATTCAAACCGGGCCACTTTTTTCCGATCAATCTCAAAGGTGTGAATGAAGGAGATTTTTCAATGGTCTATGGATTTCCCGGTCGCACTGAACACTTTCTCACAAGTTACGCGGTCGATTTTGTATTGAATAAAAGCAATGCTATGCGCATCAAGATGCGCGAGGCTTCTCTCAGTATTATCGACGCCAGTATGAAGAGCAGTGACTTGTTGCGCATTCAATATGCAGCTAAGCAAAGTGATATCAGTAATGCATACAAAAAATGGATAGGGCAGGAGTTGGGACTGAAAAAATACAATGCCATTCAGGTAAAACAATCAGAAGAAGAAAGCTTCAGGGCAAAGGCGAAAGAACTCGGTAAATACACCGACCTATTAGACAAGATTCAAAAACTCTACAGCGAGAATGAAGTAAATAATATCGCACGTGATGGTTTTGTGGAATTTGTTTTCTATGGTCCAGAGGTGTTCGCAAAGGCCAGAGAAATAAATGATTTCATAGCAGGCTATAGTGAGTTGGAAAAGTCAGGGAAATTGGAAGAAGAACGCGCTGCATTGATAGCATCTCTAAGACTTTTTTACAAGGATTTTGATTTGGCAACAGAAAAGAGTCTATTTACCAAAATGTCTTCGTTGTACATGAACTACGTGAATGAAGAATTGGGGCCGGGTGTTATCAAACCTTTCATGAAGAAGGACGGAATGAACGCTCTTTATGGGAAGTCGATCATGAGCGATAGTCTCAAGGCAATCAGTTTTGTTAAAGCGCTCAATGCAAAGCGCGCGCTAAAAATGAAGAGCAACCAAAAGGATGCTATTCTAGCCACTTCTACGAAGTTGTTTGACATTTATATTAATAAAGTCATGCCCGGCTCACGAAAGTTTGCCACTGAGTTGGATGTCTACATGTACGAGTACGTGAAGGCTAAACAGGAGTTGATTCCATCTAAATTGTATTGGAATGACGCAAACAGCACGTTGCGCATCTCATTCGGTAAGGTAGAAGGCAGCGCTCCTCATGATGGTGAGATGTACCGTCATTTCACAACTGCCGATGGTATTTTAAGCAAATTTCAAACAGGAAATCCCGATTTCTATATTGGTGAAAAGTTGAGAAAGAAGCTTGAGGACAGAGATTATGGTGTTTATGGGGTGAATGGTGTATTGCCTGTTTGCTACACTGGCAGCAATCATACAACAGGCGGAAATAGTGGTAGTCCCGCGCTTAATAGCAAAGGACACTTGGTTGGAATCAACTTCGACCGTTCCTGGGAATCGACGATGAGTGATATTTATTACAGTCCCGAAATTTGCCGCAACATCATGGTCGATGTTCGGTATGTATTATGGGTGATTGACTCTTACGCTGGTGCGGGTTATCTGCTCAAGGAGATGAAAATTGTTCAATAAAAAAAGGCCTTCGAATTTCGAAGGCCTTTTT
The DNA here is from genome assembly GCA_947457285.1 of Flavobacteriales bacterium. Lineage (GTDB taxonomy): Bacteria > Bacteroidota > Bacteroidia > Flavobacteriales_D > Sanyastnellaceae > JAIXWP01. The sequence goes on from CANGVZ010000243.1 coordinate 1,796, forward strand.
TTAAATCCTTTTGTCGGTCATTATTGTGCCCAGAAGTAAATGATTACAATGGCAACGGCGAGACAGAACACAGCGAAAGTCACTGGACCTCCGATTTCGTTTTGCTCCGCTTCTTGATGACCATGATGTTCTTCGTGATGTCCCATGTTTACTTATTATTTGAGTTACGCCTACATTGTCAGGTGCCAAAAATAAACATTCAGACACATATTTTGACAATTGGTATAATAAATCCGTTAAACTTTTGTGTAACAAACCTCTTTCCACTAAGTTTGCACTTCTCGTTTGAGGATTTCTCTTCACACGGGGTGATTAGCTCGTTTAATCAATTAGTTTTAAGTGTTTCAAGAACCCCTCGGAGAAGTCTGAGGGGTTTTTGTTTGTTAGGAGGGTATTAAGTGATTGTTTTGTAATGATTTCGTATTTTTGTAAAAACCTGTAGGGTCACGCAACTTTTTATACCTGTTGCTTGTCCTAATAAGTAAGGAAAATCAACCGCGACCAAAAAATCTGCACAACGTGAAGAAACACTTGCTATTAATCGGAATGATAACATTGGGCGTATTTGCGCACGCTCAAGTGGTGGTGAATGAATTTAGTTTCGCCAATTACAATGGCGTTGCTGGGTTTCAGGATGAGGACTGGGTGGAGTTTTACAACCCGACTGGGGCTCCTGTAAACATCAGTGGCTTTTACATCTCAGATAATTTAAACAACCCAACAAAGTGGGAAATTCCAGCTGGAACCACGGTGCCTGCCAACGGATATCGCTGCGTTCTGGTATCAGGAACTGGTGATTATGATCCAACATATCTCGGTCAGCTTAATACTTCTTTCAAGTTAACGCAAACTGCAGGTGAGGAGCTTGTATTTACCAACCCACTCGGCAACGTGCTTGAGACCTATGATTTTGACAATATCTCGCCAAACCAAGCCAATCATAGCTGGGGACGCTCTACGAATGGAGCCGCAGATTGGAGAATTTTCGTCAACCCAACTCCGAATGCTTCAAACGCAGGTAACTCGGGTTCAGCTTACGCAGCAAATGCTGAGTTGTCTCTGCAAGCCGGTTATTATCCGGGTGCGGTGACAGTGAACATCACCACAACAGAACCCAATTCGGTGATTCGTTTTACTCTCGATGGTTCTGAGGTGACAGCTGCTAGTCCTATCTATGCCGGACCAATCAATGTGGCTTCAACCACTGTAGTAAGAGCTCGCGTATTTAGCAATGCACCGGATATCCTCCCAGGATTTATGGAAACCAATACCTATTTTATTGGTGGAGATCAGCATACCATAAAGGTGACCAGCGTTTCTGGCACCGAACTCGGCGACGGAAGCTGGTGGGGCGATGAGCTCATGCACATTGAGTTTTTTGATGAGAATGGAGTCTTCATTACAGAAGCGACTGGAGATAGTAATGAACATGGAAATGACAGTAATGCTTACGATCAACGTGGTTTTGACTACGTGACTCGCGACGCGCTTGGATACGACAATGAGGTGGAATACCCAATTATCAATACACGCGATCGTCCTTCTTATGAGCGTTTGATTTTCAAGGCAGCGGCCAACGATAACTATCCATTTGCTAACGGTGCTCACATCCGTGATGCATACTGCCACCAGTTATCGATTCTCGGAGGCTTGCACCTCGATGAGAGAAGCACCGAGTCATCGATTGTTTATATCAACGGTGAATACTGGGGCGTTTATGAGATTCGTGAGAAGGTAGATGATATCGACTTTACAGAATATTACAAGAACCAGCCAGAAGGTTTTGTTGACTTCATTAAAACGTGGGGCGGTACATGGGTTGAGTATGGAAGTGACGCCGATTGGAACACCCTCGTAAATTTTGCAACCTCCAATGACCTTTCCGTTCAAGCAAATTATGACTTTGTAGTTTCTCAATACAACACGATGAGTTTGATTGATTATTTCATTCTCAATGGATATGTGGTATGTACTGATTGGCTCAATTGGAATACAGCTTGGTGGAGAGGAAGACACCCAGAGGGTGATGCGAAGCGATGGAGATATGCGTTGTGGGATAATGACAACACTTTCGGTCATGGAGCGAACTACACCGGTGTACCGAGCACGAATCCTAACGCCGACCCTTGTCAGATTGACGAAATGGGCGACGTTGGTGGACAAGGTCACGTTCCAATTCTTAATGCATTATTTGATAACGAAGACTTCTTCGCTGATTACGTACAGCGTTACGCTACCTTATCCAATTCTATCTTCTCGTGCGACCGTATGATCGAGGTTTTGGATAGCATGGTCAATGTCATTGCGCCCGAAATGCAAAGACAAGTGGATCGTTGGGGTGGTACTTATGCAGGATGGGAGGCAAACGTGCAACAGGTGCGTGACTTCATCTTACAACGATGCAACAATACAGTGATTGAAGGCTTGGAAGATTGTTACGATGTAACAGCTTACACGCTTACCATTCAAATAGTAGGTGACGGTGAAATACAGGTACAGGAAGTTCCGATAAGCAGCGCCAACGCTCCTTTCTCAGGAACATATTTTGGTGGATTACCAATTGACCTTCTGGCCGATGTAGAAGATTGTGGTTCGTTCGGTGGCTGGGAAATTATAAGCGGTGATGCTGTACTAACAAGCGTTTCAGATCCTGCGACAGAGCTCACCATCAATGGCGATGTGACGATTCAAGTTACCTTCGTCAC
>CANGVZ010000244.1 GCA_947457285.1 Flavobacteriales bacterium
AAACTCTTATACAAATAGGTAATCGCCTTTGATATTTCCTCTCGTGTTGCTGGCGAATCATCATTTTGAATATGGACATAATACATGTAATGATTCCAAGCCAAATCCTTGTAATACTCGTTCTTATTACTCGTAATGATAGTGGTATCCAGTTTTAACAAGAGGCTCCTTTCTTTTACAATGTTCACGGTATCTTCAACACCACAACTCAAGGTTACGATGTCTCCCTTGTAGTATAAATAATCATTCGCGGTGTAATACTCCCCTTTAAATTCTTTCACTTGTTCAAGCTTCACTTTGGTGAGTCCTTTTCTGATAAAATTCAATTGTTCCGCGGCAACGTATGACAAGTCGATCATGCGTGTGCTGCTTTGAGGCAAACGGTCATTTACTTTGACTACCACCACGCTATCATTACTTAGATTAGTCACTCTAAGCAATGTTCCGAAAGGCAAGGTTTTATGCGCTGCGGTTAACTTCTTTTGACTAAATATCTCGCCGCTCGAAGTCTTACGTCCTTCGAATTTATTTGCATAATAACTAGCCGTTCCCTCTTGAGCAGTCAGTGAACAGCTTATCAAAATGAAAATCAGCGCAATTACATTTTTCATCATACCAATATACTAATTTTAGCCGCACATTTCACCACACCCCATGAGAGCAGTGATTCAACGCGTAGGTTATGCACAACTCCACATCGATGGAAAGTTGCACAGTGATATCGAAAAAGGAATGATGATATTGCTAGGCATCGAAACAGAGGACGTTTCAGCAGATGTCGACTACCTCGTAAACAAGATTAGTCAAATGCGAATTTTCAATGATGAAAACGGAAAGATGAATTTGGCTCTCAAAGATGTGAATGGTCAGTGTATGATTGTGAGTCAATTCACACTTTATGCCGATACAAAAAAGGGAAATCGCCCCTCATACATTCGCGCGGCACGTCCCGAACAAGCCATTCCGCTCTATGAAACTTTTATTCAAAAAATGAATGAGGATCTTCAAATCACCTGTGCTACGGGCGTCTTCGGAGCAGACATGAAAATCACTCTAATGAATGATGGTCCAGTGACCATTATCATCGACTCAAAAGAAAAATAATTAGGCTACAGATAATTGCAAAACTTGGTTCCAAAGCTGCTTGCGCATCTCTAAAGCCTTCACTACCGCTTGCTTTGCTTCCTCCCATTTGGAATCGTCATCACCGCAGAGCAATTCCGTCATACGCAATGCCAAATGACTATGATGATCTCCGTCTACCTCAATGTGACGATCGAGGTAATATTTGAATTTTGAAATTTGATCTGGGAAGCGTTCATTGAGGTCATTCACCAATGAAACAAACATCCCCGGAATCAAATCTTCACGACCAAAGGTGAATACAGCCGCATGCACGTGAGGTTTGTTGGATTCAATAATATCGAATGTAAACCGAACGAACGCTCGGGCGCCATCGGAAATATTCGCAACATTTAAAGCTTCATAAATGGGAATACCTTTTCTAATATTCGCAATAAATGATTCTATTCCTCCTGTATTTGCTCCTGCTTGCTTCATCGCTTGCAAGTACATTTCAAAATGACTCATAATCGCCCCGTCCTGATCCACATCCGACTCCTCACCAAGTACGATTTCATTGATCAACTGGCGTGTCTCTGCATCACCCGTCGGCACCCACGGCAGTTGAACACAAGTGAGTTCTCGCTGCAAAACTTTTAGCAATGACATAAAATCCCATACAGCAAATACATGCACCTCCATAAAGCGCTGCACATCTTCAAGCGTTTTGATTTCCGCGTACACGGGATGCTTGACGATTTCTTCTCTCACATTGGCAATGGCCGCCTGGATATGGGCTACATTCGAATTCATGACTGCATTTTATTGGGCGCAAAAATACTGGTGCACCGGCCTCAACACCGCTGTAAAAAAAGCAAAAAGCATCTCAAAATCGGAGTAAACTAGGCCTCGGTAACGGAGCTATACATTAGTTTCTCTACCATCGGCGGAATTGGTAGCAATCCCAGCTTGTAGGCCCCTTTCACAGCTTCACTATCCGCCGTGATTTCGTGCTTATCACCCGTTGGCTCCCAAGTTTTCAAAGCATCAGACATGCGCGTTCGAATAGACTTCGAGAAGCAGTCTGCCACGGTCTTTTCCATCAAATCCGGCTTGAGACCGCTATGCTCCTGCATCTTTTCGCTCACCCCCATAGCTATAGCCTTATTGCGATCGGTCTCTATGCGCTCATTCATAAACATCACATATTTCGGTTGAAGGCCTATGAGAAGACAATTGAGCAAATACAACATCGCGTTCATGACCATCGATTGATTGGGTGAGGTCACGAATTGAGGCTGAATAAAATGGTGCTTGGTGCTGTCTAGCACCGTCCAACGATCAAGATGCATGGTGGGCTTTAGCTGGTGATCAGCCGACGAGTCATGACACAGATAGCAGCGCTTTTCAACCATCACATATTTCAAATCCCTGATCTCAGGAAACTCGCTGATGCTGGTGTCGAGGCGATATCGAATGAGGTAGTGGTCATCATTGGCGCGAAAGATAAATCCTGGTATACCGAGCACGATATACGCTAGGTTACCCCATCGCATCGTGTGATAAACATCGGCAGGATGGTGCAAACCACCTTCCTTCATCAATGAATACAGCCGTTGCACGTTAAACTCGTGAGGCGGAATGCCCAAGATAGAATGCACTTTACTACTTACATATGTGTAGCTAGCCGAAGGGATGTCATAAATGGTGTGAAACTCATTTGTCCCAAAGTTGAAATTATCCATCGACTCTTTCACTTCCTCGATGGGTTTTCCTGTGTGATAACTTGCTTTCGCCTCACTTACAAAAGACTTGGCCAGTTCAGGAAAAAAGCCATCTCGATTTTTGTGAATCACCGCAATTTTGTCCATGACGCCCATGAGAAACTCGCGGTCTTGAGTGAGGCCTACATTTTTACCTTCTTTGGTAAATGGCAATTGAAGAATTAGAGATTTCCAGGTAGGATACATTAATCTATCACCAACCCGGGGAGAGTAGATACGATCAGTCATTTTTAATAATTGGTAAAAGGCTTCGCTGATTTTTCAATCAGCGGAAACGAAAATAGAAAAAGTCATTTCCAACAAGCAAATTTTTAGACCAAAAAATGACCACAATTCGAATTTTTCGAATAAAATCAAGCAACCTTTCCCTTTTTCAATAGTCTTTTGAGTAATTACGACGCGCTTACGATTATTAACGATATTGACTGAGTGCTGCCTGCTTCTCCAAAAGTTGAAAGCATTCGTCAAGATTTCATGATTTCCTAAACAAACAGAAAGCCCCCCGATCGACGGAGGGCTTTTTGTTGATATGAATATGATTTTTACTCTGCCTTCAAAAGAAAGTAATTCTTCTTGCCGCGTTGTAATAGAAGGTATTTGTCGCGGAGCAGTTGGCTGGTGTCATAGCGACTATCTGCCGTCACCTTCACCTTATTGATGCTAATACTATTTTCTTGCAGTGCTCGGCGCGCTTCGCTATTGCTAGGCAAAAAGCCTGGCTTCACGAGCAAATCCACTATACCCACACCCGCTTCCAATTCGCTGCGGCTGATGCTGCCCTGTGGCACACCTTCAAATACATCTAGCAAATCGCCTTCGCTGATGCTGCGCAAGTCATCCTCGGTTGACTTACCAAACAATATCTCAGACGCAGCTTGCGCTGCTTTCAAATCATCTACACTGTGCACACGCGCCGTAATGTCTTCCGCAAGCGCTTTTTGCAATACGCGACGACCTGGATCTTGATTGTGCTCCGCCTCCAAAGCCTCCACTTCTTCTTGAGTTTTCAAGGTGAAAATGCGGATATAATTGCTCACATCAGCATCGGTAGCGTTGAGCCAGAACTGATAAAACTTATAAGGGCTTGTGCGCTTTGGATCGAGCCAAACATTGCCGCCCTCCGACTTTCCGAACTTGGTGCCATCGGCTTTTTTAATCAGTGGCGTGGTCAATGCAAATGCCTCACCCGCATCTATTCTGCGAATGAGTTCAGTGCCGGTGGTGATATTTCCCCATTGGTCACTACCGCCCATCTGCAACATCACACCATGATTTTTCCATAAATAGTAAAAATCATATCCTTGAATGAGCTGGTAAGTAAACTCTGTAAAGCTCATTCCCTCGCGGTCTTCACCACTGATGCGATTCTTAACAGAATCCTTGGCCATCATATAATTTACCGTAAGGCGCTTACCTACATCACGAATAAAATCAAGGAATTTAAACTCCTTAAACCAATCGTAATTATTGACAATCGTAGCAGAGCGTTCGCCACAATTAAAATCCAGAAATTTCTCTAATTGTTTTTTCTGACATTCTTGATTATAGCGCAATTGCTCCTCGCCGAGAAGATTACGCTCCGCAGATTTTCCTGATGGGTCGCCAATCATACCTGTCGCGCCACCTATCAATGCAATAGGAGCATGTCCACAT
>CANGVZ010000245.1 GCA_947457285.1 Flavobacteriales bacterium
GAGCTACACGGTCTCCTTTCTTAAGAGCCTTTGTAGTTGATTCGATGAAACCATCGAGAGCTTTCTTTGCATCAGCCTTAGAAAGCTTTGCGCTAGAAGCAATTGCTTCAATCAATTCTGCTTTGTTCATTGTTTTTATTGATTTTTAGGGTTAAACAAACAAGCTTTTGCTTGTACAGCGCCAAATGTAGAAGACTAAACTTCACGTAAGCAAGAGTTAACGCGGAAAAATGAGCCTTTTGTTGATAAAACACTAGCGTTGTTAATAAGGACGGGGTTTTATGGTTAAAAAAAGCCCCTATTCATAGGCTTTTCGAACCTTTTTTCGGCAATTCCGTATTTTTACGCTGTTATTACACCCATCAATGAAACACTTATTCATACTCATTTTTATAGCCTTCACCTCCCCCGTCCTGGCTACCGTGTGGAATGTAGAGGTCGGTGGCGAATCTGGAAGCACTACAAATCCTCCTTATTATAGTCCTCAAAACCTCACCATTCTCGAAGGTGACCAAATCATTTGGAACTGGGTTGGAGGGCCTTTCAACGTTACTTGTACTGGAGGTCCACAGCCATTTGCATCAGGAAATTTACTTCCCGGACAAAGCTTTAGTTTCACTTTTACCGTATCAGGTATTTATACATTTGAATGTACTCTGGAAGATCATGCACAAACCATGTTCGGCTCTGTATTCGTTTTCCCTACAGGAACAATCAATCTAGAAGAGATTGACAATAATAGCCTCAAAATCGATCCTAATCCTACTTCGGCTCTTATCAATATTGAAACAAGTATTGACTTCTCCTCGATTCAACTTATTGATAACGTAGGAAAAGTAGTTCAGATATGGAATACAACCGGATTGAGGTCTCTTGATTTATCAGTATTTCCAGCAGGAGTTTACTTTATTCAAATCACCAGCGATCGCGTTGTTTCGCGAAAGCGTATCATGAAGCAATAGAGCCTACCTCGAAATTTTCTTGTAAACTAAATAAAACAAAGCCCCCACGGGAATAATCAAGAGTCCGAAATAAGCCGAGGGATCGTCGCTCAGTGCGTTCATATAAATAAACCATCCCACCACCAAAATAAATATAACTGGTAGAATCGGATACAAAGGAGCTTTGAAGCCTGCTACGGTCTCCTCATCGCTCGTACGTGCTACAAAGATCCCAATACACGTGAGCAATAAGAAAAACCATTCAGTGATCGTGACATAGGTGTATAGATTCTCGAATCCTTTCCAAATGAAAATCAAAAGAATGCTAATGACCGACTGCAAAATGATTGCATTGAGTGGTACACCAAAACGTGGATGATCTTTCGCAAACATTTTAAAGAAAATTCCTTCCACACTCATTTGACGAATGATACGAGGCGTAGCGAGAATATAAAGTCCTGCACAACCAAAAACCGAAATGGCAATCAAAGCAGCGACCGCCTTTTCGCTGCCAGGAATAATCTTGCCCATCGCATCTGAAGCCAGCGTAGAGCTATTTTGAATGGTTGTTGTATCCAATACCTTCATATAACCCATATTGCAAAGTACATAGGTCAATGTCACCACGGCGGTGCCTATAATCATCGCCAATGGAATGTTGCGCTTTGGATTGCTGGCGTCGCCCGCCACAAAACTGGCATAGTGCCAACCTGTGTACGACCATAAGACACCTACAAAAGCCTTAGCGTAATCAGGGCCACCATTGGCGGCCGCATCCACCACAACAGCACCAGCAGTATCAAAAATATCGCGCGTGCCCAGAAATAAAGCCGCAATCAAAATCCCATAAATACCAACGATTTTGAGAACAGTAGAAATATTTGCAAACCACTCGCTAGACTTGATACCGAACGTATTGAATAACGTCAGTATAACCACTGAAATAGCAGCCACGAGAGGTTTGTATTCATCTGCAAAGGGGACAAATTTCTGTGAATAATCAGCGAATACTATTATGAGCGCCGCTATAGTGCCTGACGAAACCACTGTAAACAAGCTCCATCCATACAGGAATGCAGGCAATGGACCAATGGTTTTATTTAGATAGGTGTACAAGCCACCTCCGCCGGAATAGCGCGAGCCCAATTCTGCGAATACCAAGGCACCAATCAATGAAATAAGGCCACCAGCGACCCAAAGCAAAATCATCTCCGTAGAGTCGGGTACCGCCTTGGCAATATCTGTTGGAGTCTTGAATATCCCTGATCCAATCGTGCTTCCGATGGCAATCATGGTAAGGGCAAAAAGAGAAAGGCCTTTGGTATTTTGACTCATAGAGGGCTTGATTTAGTGCTGCCAAATGTAACTGCTTTGTGCCTATTTTTGGCACCTGCTATGAAGGCAATAAGAAACATAAAAGAATCGCTTGGTCGCAGAATGCTCCGAAAGGAATCTGCCCCCGCTCGTCAACGAAGTGGCGGCAACTTCAATAGCGCCCAAAAGATTGGAATACTTTATCTAGATAAGGATGAGGCGCAATACAACCTCGTTCGCAACTACGCAAAACACCTCAAAGATCAATTTGACGTGAAGCACGTACATGCACTTGGATTTGTGGATTTGCCCGCGAAAAAATTGCCCACTTATCAAACTCAAATTTTGGAAGCATCTTTTTTCAGTCGAGAAGATGTCAACTGGCACTTCAAACCCTTGAAGAATGTAGATAATTTCATTCGCGAGGAATTTGACATACTTATAGATTTGAGCGGAGGCAATACAGTGCCACTCAACTACGTGCTCAAGCTCAGCATGGCCAAAATGAAAGTAGGATTGGCGGCGACCCGAGGAGATAAGTATTACGATTTTATGGTGAACATGGGCGCCGAAGCACCCCTTGACAAATTCATCGAACAACTCAACTTGTATTTAAGCAACCCAAAAATAAAATGAACCAACTTAGAGGCTTAGGTGTCGCCATGGTGACACCCTTCAAAAAAGATCTTACTCCCGACCTGGTAGCACTAAAAAAACTCACCGAATTTCTTATCAACGGTGGTGTGGACTACCTTGTGGTGATGGGCACTACAGGAGAATCGGTAACCTTAGATAAAGAAGATAAAAAAGCAGTACTCGACACAGTACTCAGCACCAATGCAGGCCGCAAGCCCGTTGTATTGGGTGTGGGTGGCAATAACACTTTTGAAGTTGCCAACCAGCTCTCTCGCGTTGACGCCACTGGCCTCACCGCCGTACTCAGTGTGACGCCTTATTACAATAAGCCCACTCAAAACGGACTCTTTGAACATTACAAAGCCCTCAGCGAAAGTTCGAAACTTCCAATCATTCTTTATAACGTACCTGGAAGAACATCGGTAAACCTATTGCCAGATACTGTTTCGCGCATTGCATTTGACTGTCGCAACGTGATTGGAATCAAAGAAGCGAGCGGCAATATAGAGCAGATCATGACCGTGATACACGAAACACCGAAAGAGTTTTTGGTGATCAGCGGCGATGACACGCTCACCTTGCCATTGATAGCTGCCGGTGCGGATGGGGTTATTTCCGTTGTAGGAAACGCATTCCCGAAAGAGTTTGGCGCTATGGTGCATGCAGCGCTTGAAAATAAATTCGAAGAAGCACGCCCTATTCATTACAAGCTTTTGGAAATCATCCAAAACCTATTTGTAGAAGGCAATCCAGCTGGAATCAAAGAAGTGCTTGCGCATCTTGACATTTGTGAAAACTACATGCGCCTACCCTTGGTGCCTGTATCGCAAAACACCAGCGAACGCCTGCGACGTATCATGATCGATGAAGAGTTTATCAAATAATTGAACATAAAAAAAGCCCAGATTAAAATCTGGGCTTTTTAATTTTATATCACTGCCTCGAAAATCGGAGTTGATTCAGCGGTTTTATTTTTTTGGATAAAATTCTCAAAACGGTAATCACCGCCATTGCGATGATGGTGGGCGTCCAGCCTTCCAGTCCGAGTGATATCATTCCTATATATAAAATCGCTCCGACTGCCGCCACTGTGGCGTTCCACTCCTCTCTTAAAATCATGGGGATCTCGTTGCAAATTACATCGCGCAACATACCCCCGAGAATTACACTCAGCACACCGAAGATGATACTGATAAAATAACTCAGACCAAGGTCCAAACAGTATTGTGTTCCCAAGACTGTGAACATCCCAATACCAATGCTATCGATGATAAAGATTGTCTTTTTGATTTTTTGCAAATGACGAGAGATGAGCAACGCGCACACCACCCCTACAATCACCGCCACAATCAAACGATGATCGCGCACCCATGAGAGCGGATAGTGACCAATGAGGATATCGCGCACGGTGCCACCACCGAGAGCGCTTACGGCTGCCACGAAGGTGATACCAAACACATCCAGCTTGCGCTGAGAAGCGACCATAGTTCCACTCACTCCAAATACAAACGTTCCAACAATACTGATGATCTCTTGATTATTCATTTATTAATTTTTTTCTTAAAATAAAAAGGCCCGGTGCTGCTGCATCGGGCCTTTCTGTAGGA
>CANGVZ010000246.1 GCA_947457285.1 Flavobacteriales bacterium
AAGAAGTTTTATCAATCGATTAATAATTTATTTTGATTAGGTGTTATGGAAAAGAAACGCTTATAAGCTTTACTAAATGTGTGTATGTCCGCGAATCCAGCCTCAAACGCGGCCTGCGTGACATTCATCTTATTACGATGCAAGACATAGCAACTATACCAGAGGCGCTTTACTAGTAAATAGCGATATGGACTTTCATCAAAAACTTGCTTGAACAAACGAAAGAATCTAAACTCTGACATTCCGAACATGAGAGCTACATCCTTTATTAAAAATGGACTTGTAAAATGATCATCCATATAGCTCTTCGCCTCGCAGAGTCGTTTAATCTCATTCTCTGTTATTCGCATTCTCTTTCTCAATTTCAAATCGTTCGACTCTCCACTTACGTGATCTTCCAAAATTGCCCTTCCCAAATCAAAATAAAACTCTCTGCTCATTAATCTATCTGAGATAGGATCTAGTTCAAGCTGTTTAGCACATTTTTTCAAGAATGAACTAACATTGGAATCATCCAATTCTCTAACTTCAACGGAGGTATTCATTGAATGAATAAACCGATCGATAGATTGTAAAATTCTATCTGAAAAAAAAGAATACTCATCGTGAGCAATTGCAGCAATGGTATCCAAACCCACATCGGCACAGATACCAACTACTGCATGCTTATAATCAATATCGACGAAACCCTCTGAAAGGTGATTAGCCAGAAGATACTGATTCTTTTTTAAAATAATCTTTTCTCCATTAATAAAATATTTCTCCTCACCTTCTAAAACCAATTTAACAGAAATCCCTCTGAATCGCAAGCGACCATTGTATTGTTTAGCGGAAGAATATGCAATCACATCCCCGCTTGTAGGAATGGGAATCGACGGACGATGCGTATCTGACAAGTAGAAATACATATCACCAATGAATTAGGACTTCAACAACTTATGGGTAATGATATTCTTATTTTCATCCGAGCATCTAATGAAATAGACACCACTGCTTAAATCCCTGATGCTGATTTCTACATATTGCTTTTCTGCTACAGTTCTATGTTCCTTGAAGCTATTCAGAATCTCGCCATGCGCATTCATTACCTCTATCGAAATCCATTGGTTCGAATTGAAACCTGAAAAATCCAACGTCGTCACTTCTGCGCTGGGATTTGGATAGATGTAAATAGCATCGCGGTTGGAATGATTAGAGGAAATAGATAACAAATTGGAATCTTCTATATGTTCAAGCAACTCCTGTACAACAGGAATCAACTCCCAAGAAATTACGTCCGCATCATTTCCACATACTGTAATGCTTAGGTCAAAATCTGGAAAATACCATGAACTTGCCGAATAAGCTAAATCACCGCCATGTCCATAGCCAACATGGCCAGCGAATGTTTTCCTATTCAGCCCCAATCCATAAGTAGTATTCGGTAAACCAGGAGCAATGACTGTAGTTTTAGCATCTTCGAGTGTTGCTTCCTCCAGGAGATTCCCGCGCATGTATTGCCACATCCATTTGCTAACATCTTCGGGTGTGGCATAATAGCCTCCCGCGGCACCAGCAATAGAATTTAATGATAAGTATTGGCTGTAAAAAAAGTGTGCATCCTGTGTTTGGCCAGAGCCAAATAAATCCATCCACACGTGAGCCACCGGCTGATCAAAATCTTCAAATGCCGGTATACCAAAAGTACTCAAACCAAGAGGATCAAAAAAGCGATTTCGAAACTCCACATAAAATGGATTGCCCGTTGCGGCCTCGATGATCATGCCCAACAAAAAATAATTGGTATTACAATAAGACCAATTTCCACCAGGATTATTAATAGGTGCCAAAAGATATTGATTTAAGACTTCCTCTGCTGTCCAAATCTGACTGACATTGCCAAGCATCACTGGCTGTAGCGCTGGGTTCGACAACACATCATAAAGTCCCGACTTGTGCTGTAACAATTGCCTAATAGTAATATTCGGATTCACATATTCTATTGGAGGCAGCCATTCGTGAATACTATCTTCAATTGACAATACACCCTCATCATGCAACTGAAGAATACAACCCGAGGTTATTGTTTTAACAATACTACCAATCAGATAGGTATCATCAGTGGTCACATTCACCAAGGGGGTTTCTGAAGAAATACCTTCCACATTTTTCCATACAGAGCCATCGCTAAAGACTATAGCTGCACTTAGTGATTTCGCAGGCACTTCAGTATGCATGCTATCTAAAGTAAAATCAAGAATACTCACCAGCTCCGGATTCACAGACTGGGCATTTAAACGGAAACAAAACAAGAGTGCAATAAAAAGAAGACTACAATAAGATGTTTTATTCATGTATAATGTGGTATAGATATTCAAATCTAGACCAATCCATCATGAAGTCTTTGTCAAATCCTGCCTGTGTGATAAGCGGCAGATATACAATTAGAGCGGCAAATCAATTACTTTCCACAATAGTTAATATACATTTCTGCGGCGCCCTCATAGCCTAAATTCTCACTCTCTTTTAAATCGCTACAACCCTGTCTTGGCATATAATTCATCATTTGCGCGAGACCACGGTTATAATATGCCTCAGCATATTCAGGGTTCATCGCTATCGCATTGGTATAGGCTTCTATCGCCTCTCTATATTGATTGTATAAAAAATGCATATTTCCTTTCAAATTCCAATGTTCGGCTGAATTAGGATCTAATCGCACCAGTGCATTCGCATCGGTCAGAGCTGCGTTATAATCCCCCATAAGCTTCAATACGTATCCTCTATTGTGAAGGGCATCGCTGTTTTCAGGATTCGCGTCAATAGCGCTCGAATAATCCTTGAGAGCGCCTTTCAAATCTCCGTCTTCCTTTTTAATCAAAGCACGCAATACATAAGCCTCTGCATTCTCCTTGCTTTTTTTGATCGCAGTATTTAAGTCTATTAATGCGGCTTCATTATTACCATCCAATCTATACGCCATTGCACGATTAAAATAGAAAACAGGAAATGTTGGGTTAATTGCAATGGCTTGAGAAAAACGGAATATCGCATCCTTGTTTTTACCATTCCTCAAAAAAATCAAGCCTTCCAAATCCATGGCCATATAAGAAGAATCAGAAATCTTTCGGATTTGATTAATGGCATCCATCGATGACTTTAAATCATTTTTTAAAAAATAAACCAACGCTTTCTTCTCCAGCTCGAGTTGCTGATTGTATCCGCGTAATAAAAGCGTGTCAATATTGGCCAATGCAAGCTCGTATGAATCCCACTGAATACAATCATCGAGCATGCGTTCTATCTCCAAATTACTTCTTTCTTGCTGATTGATTGGATTGATATAATCCGATGCTATCATGTCTTTGCGCAAGCGTTGATCATAGATGTGTGCGCTGTATGGATTCAAACTGAGTGCACGCTGATAATCCATCGAAGCCTCGCGCGCTCTTCCTGTTTGCTCATAAAGCACCGCTCGTTTCATGAGCGCATCAGCATAGTCGGGATCCATCACGATTGCATCATTATAGCGTGAAAGGGCATACTCCCAATTTCCCATTCGCAAAAAATTATCGCCTTCCTGAATAAGACGCATGGCATCGATGCGATTATAGCTCTGCCCTATGGCTCCAAATGAAAGAAGAAGAATGAATAAAGAAGTAATGATTTTCATGATGCGTCATTTTAAAGTTGAAACACCTACACCACCGTGAAGTTCCACAAACAACTTTAAAAATCAAACTGAAAGGCGTTAAAAAAAGCGAAGAAAACACTGTGACTTATTGTAATTAATACAAAAAGCCAAACATCCAGAGTGGGATGGTTGAGAAATTGCACATCCGAAAGTGCAGTTTTTTCATAAAAATGCACTTTGGGAAGTGCATTTTTAAGTTTATAAGCTCAAAACCCCTATCGCAACGACACTTCCATATTCACAAAATCAATTACAAAGCGATCGTATTTTGAAAAAACATCCTGACCGAGGTTACCGTCAAAGTATTTGTTAAAATCATATTCTTCCAATGAAATGGGGACATCGGCCAAAACACCCTTTTGAGCACCTATACGATAATTAAGCGAAGGAAGCGTAATCTCCTTCACCTCCACCATGCCGCCCACTCCGCCGCGCGAGTTGGTAGTGGTGCCCAAACTATCCAGACTAGCTTGGTGAGTCTTGTAATATTTGAAAGATAATTCCGAGTTTACCGCACCCGTATCAAAAGTAAATAGCAACGTATCACGATCCCCGAACACTTGCACCACAGGATTCAGACCATCCAAAAACATATTCGCTTTTCCATCTTTCTTATCCTGCTTCTGAATAGTAAGCCAGCCTTCTTTTTCAAAAGTCAAATGCCCCATCTGAAAAATGACAGGAAAACCAATAATGCCCTTGATCACATAATTGATATCAGGGAAAGAAAGTTGTTCATCCGGCAATAACAAAAAGACGACATTCTCAAAAAGCACTTCGCCAACATATAATGAATCAGCTATGGCCACGGCGCTTTGAA
>CANGVZ010000247.1 GCA_947457285.1 Flavobacteriales bacterium
ATATACCGCGTAAAATTCAAATAATAATTCGATAGAATCCAAAGCGGTAATTCCTGAAACTTCTTGGACAAACGTTTCAATACTGATGATTTCAGGGGCCACTAAGGGAACCTTGGTTTGGGCTTTCAATGCATTGATCAAAAAAATGCGGGCACGTTTGTTGGGAAGAATAACCGTTAGGTTTTCCATTTGTTGGCTATGCTCCTCTAAAAGTGTGGCGGCGATATCGAAGAGAAAGGTGTTCTTTTGCATGCTATAAAAATAAAAAACGCCCCGAACAAATCGGAGCGTTTTTCAATATATTGTGGTGTAGGTAAATTATTTTACCAATTTCACTTCTACACGACGATTTTGTGCTTTACCAGCTTTCGTTTTGTTTGAAGCAATTGGCATAGACTCACCAAATCCTTTAGACGTTAAACGAGAAGCATCAATTCCGTTTGAAACTAAATAGTTTTTCACAGCAGCAGCACGGTCTTCAGATAATTTTTGGTTAGCAGCATCTTTACCATCGCTATCGGTGTGACCTTCGATTGAGAATTGTGCTGATGGATACTCTTTTAAGATTGCAGCCATCGCTTCCAAAACAGGGAATGTTTGTTTTTGGAATGACGCTTTACCTGTATCGAAAAGAATTGTTTTACCGTAGTCATTCAATTTTTTCATTACCTCATCGGTAACTTCTGGACAACCTTTGTTAGCAGCAGTTCCTTTTACATCTGGACACTGATCATCTTTGTCTAACACGTTGTCACCGTCTCTATCTGGCCATGGACATCCGCCATTTTCTTTAGGACCTTTAACATCTTTACATTTGTCATCTTTGTCAGCGATACCATCACCGTCAGCATCTGGACATCCGCCTAAAGCTTTAACTCCTGCTGCGTCTGGACAAGCATCTTCTTTATCTTGGATTCCGTCACCATCTGTATCAGGACAACCTCCGAATTGTGCTAAACCAGGAGTATCTGGACAAGCATCTTCTTTGTCAATGATTTTGTCACCGTCTGAATCTGGACAACCTCTGAATTCAGCGGTTCCAGCTTCGGTAGGACAAGCATCTTCATTATCATAAAAACCATCTTCATCTGTATCCTTAGCACCAAATTTCAATACTAAACCAGCAAAGTGCTGTACGTGTGGCGCAACATCGATAGAAGGATTTCTAGAGTCATCAAATGAATGCTTATAAGTAGCTGTATAAGTCAAACCAATTTGTTTTCCAAACCAGTAAGTCAATCCTAAACCTCCATTCACAGTACCTGCAGAAGCATCACCCAAGAAAGTGTAACCTCCCCCAATGTGTGCTGAAGGCTCAATGGTTTTTGACTTTAACAAGCTCATGAAGCTGTAACGAACAACCCCATCAAAGCTGTAATACATCAAATCACCAGGGTTAGTCACAGGGTATTCACTAGTGTTAGTGATTGGATCGTAAAAGCGCTCTCCTACAATTTTATTAATTCGGTTTACAGAACCTGTAACTCCAAAAGAGAAATTATTTCCAACATACTTGGAAACATTGATTGCCGAAACGGCTGGCATAATACTCCAGTATCCCTTGGCATTGTAAAATTGAGAAAACTGATCTTCAATTTTTGAAGCTGCGCTTACACGAGCACCATCGATTGCGTTTATACCAAACGAAATAGCCCATTGGTTGTTACTATCCTGAGCTTGAACGCTTAACCCAGCAAGCATCAAAATAGCAAATAGTTTTTTAAGATGTCTCATACTTAATTTTGTTAGATTTATATATGAATATGGAGGCAAAATTATAACCAATTAATGAATTATCAAAATGTTAAGGCACATTTCGGTTAGATAACACCCAAGCTTTGTCCAACTTCGGTAAATGCGGCAATAGCTTTATCCAAATGTGCTTGGGTATGAGCCGCCGAAAGTTGCACCCGAATACGTGCTTTTTCTTTGGGCACCACCGGGTAAAAGAAACCAATTACATAAATGCCTTTGGCCAACAATTGATCGGCCATAACTTGAGATAACTTGGCATCATACAACATTACTGGAACAATGGCAGAGTCGCCATCAATGATGTCAAATCCTGCCGCCTTCATGCCTTTTTTAAAATAATTGGTATTCCATTCCAACTGATCGCGCAGTGTCGTATCTTTTTCCAGCAACTCAAAAACTTTAATTGAAGCCCCAACAATGGCTGGTGCCAACGAATTGGAAAACAAATACGGACGAGAGCGTTGACGCAAAATCTCAATAATTTCTTTTTTGGCTGTGGTGTAGCCTCCCATTGCACCCCCAAGGGCCTTGCCAAGGGTTCCCGTGATAATATCCACACGTCCCATGACGCCTTTTGCTTCGAGCGTTCCTTTACCCGTAGCTCCGATAAATCCTGCAGCATGACATTCGTCGACCATCACCATCGCATCGTATTGATCGGCCAAATCACATATTTTGTCCAACGGAGCCACCAAGCCATCCATAGAAAACACGCCATCGGTAACAATCAATTTAAATCGATGCCCTGCCGCTGTCGCTTTTTGAAGTTGCACCTCCAAATCAGCCATATTGTTGTTTTCATAACGATAACGAGCGGCTTTACACAAACGAACGCCATCAATAATCGAAGCATGGTTCAAACTATCGGAAATAATACAGTCGTCTTCGCCCAACAACGGCTCAAAAACCCCACCGTTGGCATCGAAAGCGGCAGCATATAAAATGGTATCCTCTGTGCCATAGAAATCGGCAATTTTTTGCTCCAAAGTTTTGTGAATGTCTTGTGTCCCACAAATAAAACGCACTGAAGACATGCCGAAACCATGCGTATCGAGCGCTTCTTTGGCGGCTTGAACGACTTCTGGGTGCGAAGACAATCCGAGGTAGTTGTTGGCACAAAAGTTCAAAACAGTCTCCCCGTTGACTATGATTTCAGCCCCTTGAGGCGACGTGATGATCCGTTCTTTTTTGTACAAGCCTCCGTCTTTAATAGCTTGAATTTCCTGTTGCAAATGCGCTTGAATTTTTCCGTACATAATCTTAATTCGTTTGTTCTTGCAAATGTACAACTTCAACGTGTTCGCCAATATAAACCAAACATTTTTTCCGCACTTGCCAACCCATCGCTTCCAAAGCCGTTTGATACCCTGCGACTTGAGCGCGATAAACCTCTTTGTGACTTCCTGTTTTGTAATCCAATAAAATAGCGGTTTGATCGTCATAAACTACCACACGATCGGGCTTTAAAACCGGTCCTTGAGGCAGTAAAAAGGTTTGCTCGTTGTACACACGTCCTTTTTCTGAAAAAAACTCACGCAACTCCGGGTGGGTAACTACCGCCAAAAGGGTTTGCTGAATCACATCCCTTTGTGAAGTCGCTAATAGGCCTTCTTCTATCGCTTTGGCTAAAACCAAATCAATATCGCGCAGGGTGGTCACTGAAGCTAAAAGTTCGTGCACCAAATTTCCATACGCAATGGCATCCCCCTGTTTCGTATTCCACATTAAACTTTCCCGCTGGGCAATTTTGATGTTGCTCGGACGAAACAAAACGTTCACTTTTGGGATGAGCATAGAAGTAACGTTCACCGCATCGGGTGTGGAACGGCGTGTTGCCTCACCAAATCGCACTTTACCTTGATCCAATACACAACCTTTGGATTCTAAAAACGCCAAGAAAAAAGACGATAAATTGGACGGCAGTTCGCCCTTACTCGTACGATTTTCGGCAGAAATCACATACAACTGCTCTTCGGCTCGAGTCATGGCAACATACAATACATTGATATTGTCCAGCAATTCTTCTTCGGTTCGTTGTTGATATACCGCAGCCGCTTCAGGACTGAAGGTTTCAACTTCTTTATTTTTGGCCACTAGAGCTTTGGGAATACCTAAGTCGGTATCGGGAAGATCGAGCCACAACTTATCTTGCTTATTTTGGGCAAAATTTTCTTCGGCAAAAGGAAAAATAACCACGGGGAATTCGAGTCCTTTTGATTTATGAATGGTCATAATTCGAATAGCATCGTTGCCTTCTGGTGAAGCGATGCTTAACTTTTGCGCTTGACGCTCCCAAAAAGTCAAGAAATCAACTATCCCGGCTTGTTTGCGCAAATCGTGTTCCAATACGACATCTTGAAAAAATTGCACATACGCATTGTGTTTTGACGGGGGAATAAACAAATGACTTAAGTATTCAACCACTTCATACAGCGATTTTTTACGAAGGTTTTGTAATGAAAAATGTGAAAAAGTAGCCCCAAAACGTGAGCTCAACCATTGCTCCCAGTCGGTTTCTAGCGTTTTTGCCATTCCTTCGGCGATGCATTCATGGAGGTGTGCTGGATCGAAATGAGACGCCAAATAGTATAAAACATTGGCTTTGGCCTCTTGATCTTTCGCATTATTCAAAAACCGAAGCGCCGCTACCAAGACGCGAACTTCAGCAGAGGCTGCCAGCAACAAACTTTCTGAGGAAATGATAGGCAGTTGTTTTTCGGTGAGGTATTG